>DMTA01000140.1 GCA_003454835.1 Achromobacter sp.
TCGTAGCCCCGCGCGCCCCAGGCCGACGACGCGCCGGGCGTCAAAAGCACACCGCCATCAGCAAGACGGCAACCTGCCGACAGGATCAGCGCACTTCACCGCACCGCAAACATCCCCACGCCAGACCACCTTTCGCCTACTTACCGCCGCCCTCGCCCTAAGCACACCCACCGTCCACCCACCGAACACCCCCAATCCCCCATTTGTCCACCCCCAGCAACTTTTAGTACTATCCCCCACAGAAATTCTATACACGCACAAATGTTCGTATATAGAACACAAAGATTTTTCTGGCCAAGCGCGCACAGAAAGGCACCCCGGACGAGACAGCATCACCCCTGGTCCCCGCGTGCCCGCCTGCAAGCCGCAGCCGCAAGCACCAAGCGAGCCATCATGGACACTCCCCTCAGAAATCTCGCCGTTATCGGCGCAGGCGCCATGGGCAGCGGCATTGCCGCGCTGTTCGCTTCGAAGGGACTCGACGTCGTTTTGATTGACCCCGTCGAAGGCGCCCTGGACCGGGCGTTGAAGACCATCGAACGCCAGCTAAACGTCTACGCCCCCGGCGAAGTCCAGCAAGCCATCCAGCGCATCCGCCTGGAACCCGGCCTCGAAGCCGCCGCTACCAGCGACCTCGTCATCGAAGCCGTCCCGGAAAACCTCGACCTCAAGCGCGGCATCTTCGGCAAGTTGGACACCCTGTGCCCCGCGCACACCCTCTTCGCCACCAACACCTCCGGTCTGTCCATCAACGCCATCGCCAGCGCCGTACAGCGCCGCGACCGCTTTGTCGGCACCCACTTCTTCACGCCCGCCGACGTCATCCCCCTCGTTGAAGTCGTCCGCAACGACGACACCTCCGATGACACCGTCGCCAAAGTCATGGCCACCCTGCGTTTCGGCGGCAAACGCCCCGTTCTCGTGCGTCAGGACATCCCCGGCTTCATCGCCAACCGCATCCAGCACGCCCTCGCCCGCGAAGCCATCTCCCTGCTGGAAAAAGGCGTCGCCAGCGCAGAAGACATCGACGAAGTCGTCAAGTGGAGCCTCGGCATCCGCCTCGCCCTGTCCGGCCCCCTCGAACAGCGCGACATGAACGGCATCGACGTTCACTACGCCATCGCCAGCTACCTCTACAAAGACCTCGAAAACCGCACCGAACCCTCCGACCTGCTCAAGAGCAAAGTCGACAGCGGCCACATCGGCGCCAAGAGCGGACAGGGCTTCTACACCTGGAGTCCCGAACGGCGCGAGCGCGTCTTGCGCGAAAAAAGCGCCGCCCTCGGCGAACTCGCTGCGTGGCTCACAGGCAAAGCCAGCGGCTCCTGAGTCCGTTCTCAAACACCCACAAAAAGCGCGGCGGCCAAGACCGACCGCGCCATCGGGCCACGAGCCCACCCACACAAAGAAAAGCAATCGTCCGGCACGCCCGCATCGTCACCCGATCACGCGCGCCGCCGGACATCAGAGAACCGCCTTACGGAATTGTTGGAGGCACCATGAATAAATTGGCTTCATTCTTTACCGAGCTGATGCGCAAGTATCTGCCCGATCCCTTCGTCTTTGCGATCGCGCTGACCCTGCTCACCGTGCTGCTCGCCATGGGCATCGAAGGACAAGGCATCGGCGACGTCACCCGCGCCTGGGGCAAAGGCTTCTGGAGCCTCTTGGCCTTCACCACCCAGATGGCCGTCATCCTTGCCATGGGTTACGTGCTGGCCACCGCGCCGCTGACCGACCGCCTGCTCAACCGCATCGTCAGCCACGTCCACAAGCCGCACACCGCCATCATCGTCGCCACGCTGGTCGGCGGCGTCGGCAGCTACCTGAACTGGGGCTTTGGTCTCGTCATCGGCGGCATCGTCGCCAAGAAGCTGGCCCTGAAGGTCAAGGGCGTCCATTACCCCCTGATCATTGCCGCCGCGTACAGCGGCTTCACCATGTACGGTCTTGGCCTGTCCGCCAGCATCCCCGTGCTCGTCGCCACCCCTGGCCACCCCACCGCCGCGCAGATGGGCACCATCCCCCTGTCCGAAACCATCTTCTCCGTGCCCATGCTGCTCACCAGCCTGGTCATCATCATCACCCTGCCCCTGCTCAACGCCTGGCTGCACCCCAAGAAGGGTGAAGCGATCGTCGAAGTCGACCCCAACATCGACCGCGATGCCAACGCATCCAACGCCGCCGAAGACATGCTCGAAAAGGGCACCATCGCCTCCAAGCTCAACAACAGCCGCCTGCTCAGCATGCTGATCGGCGCGCTCGGCGTGGCCTACGTCGTCTTCCACTTCATGGATGGCGGCTCGCTGGACCTGAACCTCATCAACTTCATCATCCTGTTCCTGGGCATCATCCTGCTCGGCACCCCCGCCGCCTACGTCGCGAAGCTGACCGAAGGCATCAAGACCATTTCCGGGATCATCCTGCAGTACCCGTTCTACGCCGGCATCATGGCCATCATGGCCGCCTCGGGTCTGGTCACCACGATCTCCGCAGTCTTCGTCGACGTCGCCACGCCCGAAACGCTGCCGTTCTGGGGTCTGATCAGCTCGTTCGTCATCAACTTCTTCGCGCCGTCCGCCGGCGGCCACTGGGTCATCCAGGGTCCGTTCATGATCGACGCCGCCAAGGAAATCGGCAGCGCGCTCAACCAGACCACCATGGCCGTCATGCTGGGCAACGCCTGGAACGATCTGGTGCAACCCTTCTGGATCCTGCCGGCGCTGGCCCTGTCCAAGCTCAAGCTGCGCGATGTGATGGGCTATACCGTCATCATGATGCTGTGGGTCGGCGTGATCCACATCACCGCCGTCTTGGCTTGGGGTTATCTCACCCATTGAGTTCTTGAACACTGAACGGAAACCGATATGACCAAACCCACCGCATATCTCGTCACCGGCGGCAGCGCCGGGATCGGCGCCGCCATCATCCGCATGCTGCTCGATGCCGGCCACAAGGTCGTCAACATCGACTACAAGCTGCCCGAGAATCCGCCGGCGGGTCTGGTTTCGTATCAGGCCGATCTGACCGACGAGGCGCGCACGCAGGAAGTTGCCCGCGAAGTCACCAGCGCCTTCAACATCGTCGGCCTCGTCAACAACGCCGGCGCCACGCGGCCCGGCACGGCCGACACCGCCACGCTGGCCGACCTGGACTACGTCGTCAATCTGCATCTGCGCACCGCGCTCATTTTGGTGCAGGCCGCGCTGCCCGCGATGCGCGAAGCCGGCTTCGGCCGCATCGTCAACATGTCGTCGCGCGCCGCGCTGGGCAAGCCGGATCGCGTGGTCTATTCGGCCACCAAGGCCGGGCTTGTGGGCCTGACGCGCACGCTGGCCATGGAACTGGGCGGCGACGGCATCACCGTCAACGCCATCGGCCCCGGCCCCATCGCCACCGACCTCTTCACCAAGAGCAATCCGGCCGGCGCGCCGCAGACCGAACGCATCATCAACAGCATCGTCGTCAAGCGCCTGGGCACGCCTGAAGACGTCGCGCGCGCCGCGATGTTCTTCCTGTCGCCCGACAACGGATTTGTCACCGGCCAGATGCTGTACGTCTGCGGCGGCACGACGCTCGGCGTCGCGCCTATCTGAGTACGGCCGCCATGCCCTTGACGACCGACCTCGCCGTCCGCCGCCGCCTAGCGGCGCAACAGCGCGTGGTTGATCTGATCGGCGGCGCGGCGCAGCGGCGGCAAAAACGCTTCCAGCATCGCCTCGCGCGAAAACCGGTTGGCGTGACCGCTGACGTTCATCGCGGCGATCACGCGGCCGCTGCGGTCGATGATGGGCACCGCCACGGATTGCAGGCCGGGCTCCAGTTCCTGCGCCACGCAGGCATAGCCGTCGGCACGCACGCCGGCCAGTACGCGCTTCAATTCGGCGATGTCGGTGACGGTTTCCGCCGTGTAAGTCTGGATCTGGCTCATCGCCAGCACCCGGTCCAGCTCGGCTTCCGGCAGGCCCGCCAGCAGCACGCGGCCCATCGACGTCACCCATGCCGGCAAGCGGCTGCCCACAGCCAGATTGATCGTCATCACCTTATGCGTCGACAGACGCAGGATGTACACGATGTCGGCGCCTTCCAGCACCGACACGGAGCACGACTCGCGCGTCAGCTCGGCGACTTCTTCCATGTAGGGCAGCGCCAGGTTCCACAGCGGCGTGCCCGACAGATAGGCATAGCCCAGTTCCAGAATGCGCGGCGTCAGCGAGAACTTGCGGTCGTCGGCCGTGACGTAGCCCAGGTGCTCCAGCGTCAGCAGAATGCGACGCGCGCCGGCGCGGGTCAGCCCCGTCACGGCGGCCACCTCGGACAGCGTCATCTGCGAACGGTCGGGGCCAAAGGCCCGGATCACCGACAGGCCGCGCGCGAAGGACTGCACGTAACTGTCGCTGGGTTGCTGGGGATCTTGCTCGGCCATCCGTCTGGTTCCACGAGTAAAAGGCCCGCCGCGGCGAGCCTGCGTTGCCCCTTGCGGGCGACTCCGAACGATGGAGAGTGCGGCGTGCGGGCTTGCCTTGACGCCTTCGCATTCCCCATGAAACGATGTTCTTCAGAAGAACGAAAGTTCGAAAGAAGAACAAATTATGACACGCCACCTATGAGCGAACATCATGATCTCTAAGACTGTTGCAAGCGCTGCCGCCGCCCTGGCGGACGTCCCCGATGGCGCCACCGTCATGATCGGCGGCTTCGGCACCGCCGGCCAGCCCATGGAACTGATCGACGCCCTGCTTGAACAGGGCGCCAAGGACCTGGTCATCATCAACAACAACGCCGGCAACGGCACCACGGGGCTCGCCGCCTTGCTGGGCGCCAACCGCGTGCGCAAGATCATCTGCTCGTTTCCGCGCCAGGCGGACTCGCAGATCTTTGACGGTCTGTACCGCAGCGGCAAGCTGGAACTGGAACTGGTGCCCCAAGGCAATCTGGCCGAGCGCATCCGCGCCGCCGGCGCCGGCATCGGCGCGTTCTTCACGCCCACCGGCTACGGCACCCCGCTGGCCGACGCCAAGGAAACCCGCGAGATCAACGGCCGCCAGTACGTGCTGGAGTATCCGCTGCACGCCGACTACGCGCTGATCAAGGCCGAGCGCGGCGACCGCTGGGGCAACCTGGTCTACCGCAAGACCGCCCGCAACTTCGGTCCCATCATGGCCAGCGCCGCGCGCGTGGCCGTGGCCCAGGTCCGCGAGATCGTCGAACTGGGCGAGCTCGACCCCGAAACCGTCGTCACCCCCGGCATCTTCGTCAAGCGCGTCGTGCAGATCGCAGGCCAGCAGGCCGCCAAGGAGCAGCAATGAGCACCAAACTGACCCGCGACCAGATCGCCGCCCGCGTCGCGCAGGACATTCCTGAAGGCGCCTACGTCAACCTGGGCATCGGCCTGCCCACGCTCGTCGCCAACCACCTGCCGGCCGGCCGCGAAGTCATCCTGCATACCGAAAACGGCATGCTGGGCATGGGCCCCGCGCCTGCCAAGGGCGAGGAAGACTACGACCTCATCAACGCCGGCAAGCAGCCCGTCACCGAACAACCCGGCTGCTCGTTCTTTCACCACGCCGATTCGTTCGCGATGATGCGCGGCGGCCATCTGGACATCTGCGTGCTGGGCGCCTTCCAGGTCTCGCAGCACGGCGACCTGGCCAACTGGCACACGGGTGCGCCCGACGCCATCCCCGCCGTCGGCGGCGCGATGGACCTGGCGATCGGCGCCAAAGACGTCTTCGTGATGATGGAACTGCAGACCCGCGAAGGCCAGAGCAAGCTGGTCGAGGCCTGCACGTATCCGCTGACCGGCGTGCGCTGCGTGTCGCGCGTGTACACGGATGTGGCGGTGTTCGACATCAACAAGGATGGGGTGACGGTCACCGACATCTTTGGCGACATGACCGCCGATGAGCTGCTGCGCCTGACCGGCCTGCCGCTGAAGTTCGCGAACTGATTTCCCTTAATTGCCGCTACACCGCCCCGCGCCCCGGGGCGGCATCATGGAGAGTCCATCATGTTGTTCATGGTTCAAATGCAGGTCAATCTGCCCGTCGACATGCCCGCCGAACGCGCGGACAAGCTCAAGGCTGACGAAAAGGCCCTGGCGCAGCAGCTGCAGCGCGACGGCAAGTGGAAGAGCCTGTGGCGCGTCGTCGGCCGTTACGCCAACGTCAGCATCTTCGACGTCGAAAACAACGACGAACTGCACACGCTGCTGTCGTCGCTGCCGCTTTTCCCGTACATGGATATCGAAGTCACCGCGCTCGCGCGCCATCCCTCGGCGATCTGACAGGAGCCTCGCATGCCCTACATCATCGAAACCTTCGACAAGCCCAACCACCAGGAAATGCGCCAGCAGCACCGCGCCAAGCACCTGGAATACCTGGACGCCAACAAGCAGCTGCTGCTGGCGTGCGGCGCCAAGCTGCAGGATGACGGCAAGGATGCGGGCGGCGGGCTGTACATCGTCGACGTGGACACGCGCGAAGCCGCGCAGCAGTTCATCGACGCCGATCCGTTCGCGCAGGCCGACCTGTTCGACCGCGTGACCATCACCCGCTGGCGCAAAGCCTACGTCGACGGCGTCTGCCACCTGTAATACCCGCGCGGCCGCCTGCTTGCGCGGCCGCAGCTTTCCCCAAAGGAATTCCCTATGGCTTACGCCGATCTCAGCCAGGCACGGCTGTTCTACGTCATCGATGGCCCCGCCGACGCGCCGGTGCTGGTGCTCTCCAACTCGCTGGGCACCAACGCCGACATGTGGGCCCGCCAGATCCCGGAACTGACCAAGCACTTCCGCGTGCTGCGCTACGACACCCGCGGCCACGGCAAGTCGTCGGTCCCCGAAGGCGAATACAGCTTTGAACAGCTGGGCAACGACGTCGCCGAACTGCTGGCCCACCTGGACATCAAGCGCGCGCACTTCTGCGGCCTGTCCATGGGCGGTCCGACCGGCCTGTGGCTGGCGCTGGCGCGCCCCGAACTCGTCGGCAAGCTGGTCCTGTGCAACACCGCCGCGCGCATCGGTTCGGCCGAAGGCTGGAGCACCCGCATCGCCGCCGTGGCCGAGCAGACGCTTGAAAAAATGGCGCCCACGCTGGTCGAACGCTGGCTGACCGACGGCTACCGCGCCGCCGAGCCGGGCCTGACGCAAGTGCTGGTCGACATGCTGCGCCGCACGCCGGACGCCGGCTACTCGGGCAACTGCGCCGCGCTGCGCGATGCCGACTTCCGCGAGCAGGTGTCGTCCATCACCGCCCCCACGCTGGTCATCAGCAGCACGAACGATCTGGCCGCCACGCCCGCGCAAGGCCAGGAACTCGCGGCCGCCATTCCCGGCGCGCGCTACGTTGAATTGAACACCTCCCACATCTCGAACTGGGAGCAACCGGAAGCCTTCACCCGTGCGGTCGTCGACTTCCTGACGGAGTAAGCCGCATGCAACGCTGGAAGCATCGGCCCGAAGGCTCCAACTGGGGCGACTTCGGGCCCGACGACCAACTTGGCCGCCTGAATCTCATCACCGAAGAACAGGTCTTGAAAGGCGCACGTGAGATCCGCGCCGGCAAGACTTTCTGCCTGTCCCTGCCGCTGGACCTGCCCGGCGGCAACGTGCTCAACCCGCGCCGCCATCCGCCGCAATTGAGCCCGACGAAGCTCAAAGACACGCCGTACCTGAACTTCCCGTTGAAGCACGTCAACCCCGACGCGCTCGATGTGCTGAGCGACGACCAGGTGCTGCTGTCGATGCAGTATTCGACGCAATGGGACGCGCTGGCGCACGTGGGCGCGTTGTTTGATGCCGATGGCGACGGCACGCCCGAGCTGCGCTACTACAACGGCTTTCAGGCGGGTGTGGACGTTGTGGGACCGAATGATGGCGATCACACCGGCTGCGGTTGCAACAGCGGCGGCCCGTCCGCCGCGCTGAAGCTGGGCGTTGAAAACCTGGCGCAGAAAGGCATGCAGGGCCGCGGCGTGCTGGTCGACCTGTTCCGCCATTACGGCCCGGGCCGCACGCTGATCGGCCACGCCGAATTGATGCACGTGCTGGCAACGGATGGGATCACGGTCGAGCGCGGCGACATGCTGGTGCTGCGCACCGGCTACGCCGAAGCCGTGGTCGCGATGAACGGCACGCCCGACCCCGAGGTGCTGCACACCTACGGCGCCGCGCTGGACGGCACCGACGACGCGCTGCTGCAGTGGATCACCGACAGCGGCATCGCCGCCATCTGCGCCGACAACTACGCGGTCGAGGCCTACCCCGCCCGCGAGAAGTCCGGCGCACGTCCGATGCTGCCGCTGCACCATCACTGCCTGTTCAAGCTGGGGCTGCCGCTGGCGGAGCTTTGGTATTTGAAGGACCTGGCGGAGTTCCTGTTTGCCAACGGCCGCCACCACTTCATGCTGACGGCGCCGCCGCTGCGCCTGCCGCATGCGATCGGCTCGCCGGTCACGCCGATTGCGACGGCGTGAGGCGCGTAGTGCCCCAAAGAAAACGCCAGACATCGTCTGGCGTTTTTTCTTGCCGGTTGTTCACCCCTTCAAGCACGTGCTCATGAACGTCTTGCGCGCGTCGCCCGCCAGTTTCTGTTCCGCGGCCTTCGCGTTGCAGTCCTTCATCTTCTGCTGCTGCGGCGTCAGTTGCTTGGCCGGCTCTTCGCCCTTCAGGCAACTGCTCATGAACGTCTTGCGGTCGTCGCCCTTCTTGCCCTCGGCGGCCTTGTTGCAGTCCGACATGCGCTGCTGCTGCGGCGTGGGCGTCTTGGCGGTTGAGGGAGCGGCGGGGGTCTGCGCCTGTGCGCCGGCAAAACATGCGGACAACAGGATGGCCGAAGCCAGCTGGCTGGTACGGGAAAGCATGAGTTCCTCCCTTGAACGCCCCCAAGCGCAATGGCACGCGCAACGCGGGCGGCACGGTCCGCCGGCCAAGGCGCCGGCCTGGCAATCATCGAACAAAGCCCCAGCATTGGCAACATCCGCCGCAACCTGTTACCCATTCATCCTTCTGGCCCGTTGTTTCTTCCGGCAGAAAGGAGTGAGATACGCCTGATCCGCGTCGCGATGCCGTGCCACCATCGCCGCCGCGGAGCGCATCAGGAGACAACCATGAAAAAACTCGTCCTTGCCACGCTAGTCCTGGTGGCCGGCCTGTCCGCCACGGCCGGCGCGCAAAGCCTTGCCTACGGCATCACGCTTGGCAACGTCCAGGCCGTGCGCGACAGCACCCGCAACGTCTCCACCATTACCGGCTTTCTCGCCAACCAGTCGGAGCGCAACGTCAACAGCGTCCTCCTGACTTATGTCTTGTACGACGCCCAGAACCGTGAGGTCGGCAGGATCAGCGAGGACGTCGTCGGCCCCTTCGCGCCCGGCCAGATCAAGGTCGTCAAGGCCATCACGCCGCTCGAATTCGCCCGCGTGAATACGCTGGAAGTCGCCGCGCGCTAGGTCAGCCCGGCCGCCTCCCCAGAAACCCTTTTGCAATCAGGGTTTAGACAGGTGGCTATCAGGCCAGTTATGGGAAAATCCCGTCTGCCGACTCGATAACAGGGGCTTCCACACGAAGCCCCTTCTTGCGTATGCCGGCGCGCCAGCAAGCCTGGCCTCGATACTAGGAAGTGAAGATCATGTTTCCCAAAAGACTCTCCGAAGGCTATCAATCTTTCCTGGACGGCCGCTTCCAGACGGAAAGCAGCCGATATCAAAAGCTGGCCGAAATCGGCCAAAGCCCGGAAATCCTGATCATTGGATGCTGCGACTCGCGCGTGTCGCCCGAAGCGATCTTCGACGCCGGCCCCGGCGAGATGTTCGTCGTGCGCAACGTGGCCAACCTCGTGCCGCCCTGTGATCCGGACTCGGAATCTTCGTACCACGGCACCAGCGCCGCGATCGAATTCGCGGTCAACGGCCTGAACGTCAAGCACATCGTCGTGCTGGGCCACGCCTCCTGCGGCGGCATCCGCTTCTTCTTCGACGACGCGACGCCACTCAGCAAGAGCGATTTCATCGGCAAGTGGATGTCGCAGATCGAACCCGTGGCCAAAGGCATGTCCCCGGATACCGGCGACCGCCAGGCCAATCTGAAGCGCCTGGAACTTGCCACCGTCGCACATAGCCTGAACAACCTGATGACCTTCCCGTCCATCCGCCGCCGCGTCGAAAAGGGCGAACTGGAACTGCACGGCGCCTACTTCGGCGTGGCCACCGGCGTCCTGTTCCTGCGCGATCCGGAATCCGGCGAATTCAAGCCCTGCCTGGAAACCGGCATTACCGAATAAGCGGCGGATAAGCCGCTGTTGTGCGGCGCGCGCCGGTCCGCAACGGTTCCGGCGCCGCCTGCGTGCAAGGCGCGTCGCCACCCGGCGCGCGTCACCGCCTTCATGCCTGCGACCGCGCCGCCTTGCGCATCGCAACGATCTCCCCTTCATGCCCTTCCCGCCGGTCATCCGCAAGCAGGCTGGACAGCGTTCGCCCCCTGCGCAACACTGACGCCTCTCACCGACAGGGAACCCCATGAAAATCTTCTTCTCGCCTGCTTCGCCCTTCGTACGCAAGTGCATGGTCATTGCCCATGAACTCGGGCTGGTCGACCGCCTTGAAAAGCTGCCCAGCGCCGCCGGTCCCGTCGCCCGCGACCAGACCATCATCCCGAGCAACCCGCTGGGTCAGGTGCCCACGTTGATCACCGATGAAGGCCAGGCGTTGTTCGACAGCCGCGTTGTCTGCGAATATCTGAACGATCTGGGCGGCGGCACGTTCTTTCCCGCCGGCAAGGCCCGCTGGGCGGTGCTGGCCGAGCAGGCGATGGCCGACGGCATGCTCGGTGCGGCGCTGCTGGCGCGCTACGAGACCGTGCTGCGCCCCGAAGCGTTGCGCTGGGACGGCTGGGTCGAGGGCCAGCTCGGCAAGGTGCGCGACGGCCTCGCGCTCATCGAAAAGAATGCCGCGGGCCTGGAAGGCCGATTGGACGTCGGCACCATCACCATCGGCTGCGCGCTGGGTTACCTGGACTTCCGCTTCCCGGATCTGGACTGGCGTGCTTCGCACCCGGCCGCAGCCAAGTGGTTCGAAAGCTTCAGCCAGCGCCCGTCGATGCAGGCAACCAAGCCTTGATTTCAGTGTGACGACACGTAGGTGGCGTCCGCGAACGCCGGCAGGGCAAAGCCTTCGCGCATGCGTCGCGCCTCGGCCGCCGGCGTCAGGCCAAACAGACGCTTGAACTCGCGGCTGAACTGGGACGGACTCGTGTAGCCCACCGCCTGACTCGCCGTCTCGGCCGTCAGGTCCTGCCGCACCATCAAGAGACGCGCCTGATGCAGGCGCGTCGATTTCACGTACTGCATCGGAGAGACCTGCGTCACCGCCTTGAAATGGCTGTGAAAGCTCGGGACGCTCATGCCCGCCTCATCCGCCAGCCGCGCCACGTCGAGCGGCCGGACGTATTCCGCGTGAATGAGGCGCAGGGATCTGCCGATCCGGCCAAACTGCCCGCGCAGGGACAACGCTTCCCGCATCGAGCTGCCCTGCGGCCCGGTCAGCACGCGGAAATAGAGTTCGCGCAAAAGTCCCGGCCCCAGCACGGCGGCTTCCAGCGGCCGGGTCATGGCCTCGATGAATCGCAGCACCGACGTGCGCATCGCGTCATCCATCGGCGTCGACAACATGCTTTGCGGCGTCTGGGCCGCCGCCGCGACGCCGGCGCCGTCGATCTGCGACGCCAGTTCCGCGGCCAGCGCGAAATCCAGGTGCAGGTACAGCGCCAGCAGCGGGCGCTCCGGCGTTGCGTCGGTTTCCATGCTGAAAGGCACCGGGACGGACACGGCCAGGTAGTGCTGCTCGTCGTACAGATACAGGCGATCGCCGAAGTAGCCGCGCTTGCGGCCCTGACAGACGATCACGATGCCCGGGTCATACAGCACCGGCGTGCGCGCCAGCGCCCGGTTGGCGCGCAACACGCGCACGCTGGGCAACGCCGTCAGGTTGTAGCCCTCGTCAGGCGCCAGACCGCGCAGCAGCGCGGCCATGCGGCTTTCGGCAGGCGCGGGGTCCACCGGATGGTCAGCCGCCGCAGAAATTTCATTCATAGTTTTGTGCAAGAAAAGCAGCGGAACATGGCTTATCCGCGAACTTTCTCAAGACTACCATGCATTCTCCAGTGACTTAGGAGCCCCCTCCATGCCCTCCCCTAGAACCCTGCTCATCACGGGCGTCAGCAGCGGCTTTGGCCGCGCCCTGGCCGAGGAAGCCCTGGCCGCCGGTCATCGTGTCGTCGGCACGGTGCGCGGCGAGCCGGCCCGCCTTGCCTTTGAAAGCCTGTCTCCCGGCGCTGCCATCGGGCGCGTATTGGACGTCACCGACTTCGACGCCATCGACGGCGTCGTGGCCGATATCGAGGCCAGCATCGGCGCCATCGACGTGCTGGTCAACAACGCGGGCTACGGCCATGAAGGCGTGATGGAAGAATCGCCCCTATCGGAAATGCGCCGCCAGTTCGACGTGAACGTGTTTGGCGCGGTCGCGATGATGAAGGCGGTTTTGCCCTTCATGCGCCAGCGCCGGCGGGGCCACATCCTGAACATCACCTCCATGGGCGGCCACATCACCATGCCGGGCATCGCGTACTACTGCGGCAGCAAGTTTGCGCTGGAGGGAATCTCCGAAGCCCTTGGCAAGGAAGTGCAGCCGCTTGGCATCGCCGTAACGGCGGTGGCGCCGGGGTCGTTTCGCACCGACTGGGCCGGCCGATCCATGAAGCGCACCCCCCGCGCCATTGCGGACTATGACGCCATCTTCGACCCGATCCGAAAGGCCCGCGAAGAGAAAAGCGGCCGTCAGCTGGGGGATCCGCGCAAGGCGGCGCGCGCCATGTTGGCGGCAATCGATGCCGATCATCCTCCCGCGCACTTGCTGCTCGGCAGCGACGCGCTCGGGTTGGTGCGGGGCAAGCTGGCGACTTTGCAGGAAGAATTGACGGCGTGGGAGACGGTTACGAAATCCACAGATGGGTAAAGCCTTTCGCAGGGGGCTTTGCTACAGTGAACTTGTATCTCCCCGGACAGACCAACCCAAAGGTCAATCACGACAAGGAGCCCCCGCATGGCCATTTCTGCGATCTCCGCCATCCCCCACGTCGCCGCGCCTTATCCGGCGCGCGTCTCGATGCTGGATGAAAACCGCCCCGCCTGGGAAGCCGAACGCGCGGCGCAAAACTTCGCCGCCCGGCAGGCCCAGCGCACCGCCCAGGCGCAGGCCGCCTGGGAAAGCCAACGCCTGGAACGCGCCCAGGCCGCCAAATCGGCGCGGGCAGATCAAAACGCCCCGCCTGTCAGAGACAAAGCCGACCGCACCGTCGCGCCCCTCGCCCTCGCCGCTCCCGCCATCAATATCGATGAATTGCGCGACCTGTACGCAGACGCCCGGATGCGGCGCGCGGTCGAAGACTTTGCCGCGCGGCCCGACCCGGTGGCCCAACGCGCCGACACCGCGAACGACTGGGGCACCATCGAAGGCTTGGCGCCGCTGCAACCCTACCGGGTCGCCATGGGCAATCCGCAGGTGGAATTGCAGGCGTCTGTCGCGTTGAAGGCGGCAGGCGTGGGCATCCCCCCGGTGGCGAATATCGGTCCCACTGAAAACGTGACCGACAACGCGCGCTACCGGCCCGGCTTTGCGCCCTGACACCTTCGCGCCCCGATCCCCCAGATGTCCGACACCCGCTAAGGTGTCGGACACCCATTGACGCAGGTGCCTGACACCCATTGAGACGCCGCCGCACGCTGACGACCGTACCCCCGGGTGTCTGACACCGTCCCAAGCAAGCGCATAAAAAAAGCCGCCTGTACAACAGGCGGCTTCTTCGTGGCGCTGACGCCGATCAGTGGAAGAATTCCGCGATCATCGTGGCGCCCATGAACGTGCCGGCATTTGCAGCCAGCGACACCACCACGATCTTCCAACCCAACTTGCGGAATGCAGGCAGGTCCTTCAGGATCGACAGGCCTGCCATCGCCAGGATCACCGTCGTGAACGGCAGGAAATTGACTTTGCCGACCATCGCAATGATCTGATCCGAATACGGCAGCACGCCGGGGCAGCCGGCGGTCATGGCGATCACCGACAGCACGAACACGGCCGGCAGCTTGGGCACAACGCGCAGGACCAGGTCGGTAATGACGACCAGCAGCACGATGATGCCCATGCCGGGCAGCGCATCCGCGAACGGCACGTTGTAGCCCAGGCGATTGCCCACCAATGCGAACAGCCCACAGATGACGTAGGCGGTCAGGCGGTCGCCGAAGCCCATCTTCGCGTTGTGCGCGGGCACGTCTTCCGACACGCTGTCGTCGACCACGGCCTCGTTCTTGCCGCGCGAGAAGCGGCCCAGCACGGGCTCGAGTTTGCCGTACAGAAAGATCGTCGTGGGCAGTGAGATGAACAGGGTGAAGTACACGCCGACCACGGTGGTCAGCAGGTTGGCGGCGGCGGCCAGGGCGGCGACCTGATGCGCCATTTCCGGCGTCTGCTGCGAAGCGATCGCGCCCACGCCGGCGGCCATCATGCTGCCCGAACCCACGCCGGCGCCCATGGCGAGCGAGCGCGGATCGAAGATGTTCAGGCTGGTGATGAAGCCCGCCATCAGCGCCACGAACAGCGCGCCGATCACCGTGCCGGTGATGTATTCGGCCATGACGCCGCGGCCTTCGGGCGAGTTCATGCCGTAGCGCTCACCGATGATCGCCAGGCTGGGCTCACGGCCGACCGAGAACGTCGCGCCGATGGCTTCACGCTTGATGCCGAGCAGCAGCGCCAGCGGCAGGCCGATGGCCATGGTGCCGAAGAAGTGGCCGAATTCCTGGAACACCAGCGCCCAGCCGGCCTCGCGCACTTGCGGCAACGCGCCCCCCACCATCAGGCCCAGTTTGGCCAGGAACGGCAGCAGCGCGTATTGCAGGTAGCCGCTGATGCGGGTCTGCATGGCCTTATCGATGCCGGCGCCTGCCGGCAGGCGCTGACCGAACGCTGCAACCACCGCGCCGATGAAGATGGCCCACAACATCGGCTGCAGGATGATCTTGCCCGGACCGACCGAAAACGTGACGCTGCCGATCGCTTCGGATATGACCACCACCAGCAGGATGGCGGCGAGCATGCGCACGCGCCCCGATAGCGGCATGGAAGGCGAGGCCAGGCTTGCGCTGGCATGAGACATTGGTTTTCCCCTGATGACGTGAATAGTGATCGTGGCGGCGGGCCGGACGAACCCGGAAACCGGCGCCCGATCGTCCAGGCGGAGCCGGCGGGGCAAGCGAATTCGGAAGGGTTCGGGCGACGGCGCTTGAAAAGCGGCTCGGTCGGTTCAAACAGCCAATACAGCGTGACCGGCGCGCGCAGCGGGCGGCCGATTCGGACTGCGCAATTTTCGCCCACCCCTCCTGCGCGCAACCATGACAGCGGTCACCGAGAAACGTTGCGTAAAATGCAACGAAAATGCCCTTCCTGGGAAAATTTTGCACGGGACACGGAGAAATAAGGGTAAACCCTTAAATTCTTCCGTGGAAAATCAGCCGCATTCCGCCCGGAGCCAGCCGCCATGGACGAACAACTCGACGCGCGCCGCACCCATTACTTCATGCAGGTCATGAGCCGGGGATCCGTGCGCGGCGCGGCCGAAGCCCTGGAAATGGACCCGTCCGCCGTCAGCCGCGCCATCGCCGCGCTCGAGCGCGACTGCGGCATGGCGCTGTTCGAACGCCGGGGACGCGGTCTCGTGCCCACCGACGCCGGCCATATCCTCGCCCGCTATGTAAAACGGCAACAGGACATCCAGGAAAGCTTCTTCTCTGAAATCGACAGCCTGCGCAAAGCCGAACGCGGCCACATCGACCTGGTGCTGGGCGAAGGCTTCGTGGAGCTGATGTTCGACCGCGTGCTGCCGGGCTACTGGCGCAGCCATCCCGAAGTCACGCTGGATATCGACGTGGCTCGCACCTCCGAGATCGTCCAGCGCATTGTCGACGACCGCGCCTACATCGGACTGGTGTTCCAGCCGCCCAACGATGCGCGGCTGCGCACGCATTACTCGCGGCCCGAACCCATACGCGCCATCGTGCGCCAGGACCACCCGCTGACCCGCCTGCGCCGTCCCCTCTTGCTGACCGATCTGGCCGACTACCCCGGCGCGTCCATGCAGGAAGGGTTTGGCGTGCGCCAGCACATCCAAGCCGCCGAGATCAGCGAGCAGGTCCGGCTGCACAACGTGCTGACCACCTCGTCGTTCAAGGCGCTGTGGCAGTTCGCGGCCGCCGGCATCGGCTACGCGCTCACCCCGCCCATCGCTGTCACCGCCGACATGCAGGCCCAGCGGCTGGCCAGCCTGCCGCTCGCCAATCCCATCCTGAACCAGGGCAGCCTGCACGTCCTGAGCCGCGCCGGCCGCCACATCTCGCCCGCCGCGCGCGAACTGCTGGAACACATCGTGCGCGGCATCGGCGCGCACACCGACGCGCCAACTGATACGGTCGGCTGACGCGGATCTGCATCTGTCTGCCAGACACGACAGCGTCTACAGTGAACCGTCAAGAATCCGCCCGGAGGCGCATATGCTCGGTTTCCTGCGCACGGTCCGCTCCGTGTTGTGGGCCTTCTTCGGCGTACGCCGCGGCCGCGGCTACGACGCCGACATCGCCCACAACAAACCCGGCCCCCTCATCGCCACCGGCCTGCTGCTCGCGGCCTGCCTGGTGATCATTCTGGTGTTCGTGGCCCGGTGGGCGGTGAACGCGGCGTTGTAGCTGCGTCGAAAGCTTGTTCAAGGACAACGCGAATATCCTTATAAGTTCGTAAGCTCACCCCTGCACCGAACGAACAATCAGAACCCATAAGGCCCCTACGGGGCCTTATTTCTTTATTACCAGAATGACTTAGACGGTCTTCGCGGGTGGCTGTTACGGTTATGAATCCCGTTTTTGCCGGCGCCCTGCGCCCGACCCCACCCCGGGGTTCAGACCGAAAAGACTTCCAAGGGCAGTAGACATGTACGTGTATGACCCCGTCGACCAACAGCTTGTCGAGCAGCGTGTCGCGCAGTTTGCCGATCAGACGCGCCGCTTCCTCGACGGCCAGCTTACCGAGGACGATTTCCGCGTCCTGCGCCTGCAGAACGGCCTGTACATCCAGCGCCACGCACCCATGCTGCGCGTCGCCATTCCGTATGGCCTGCTGGCGTCGCGCCAGTTGCGCACCCTGGCGCATATCGCGCGCAAGTGGGACCGCGGCTACGGACACTTCAGCACGCGCCAGAACATCCAGTTCAACTGGCCCAAGCTTGAAGACGTGCCGGACATCCTGGCGGAACTCGCCACGGTGCAGATGCACGCCATCCAGACCAGCGGCAACTGCATCCGCAACACCACGACCGACCACTTTGCCGGCGTCGCGCCGGACGAGCTGGTCGATCCGCTGATCTGGTGCGAGATCATCCGCCAATGGTCGACGCTGCATCCCGAGTTCGCCTTCCTGCCGCGCAAGTTCAAGATTGCGGTCAGCGGGGCGGTGGAAGACCGCGCGGCCGTGGGCGTGCACGACATCGGCCTGCAGGCCGTCGAGCGCGACGGCAAGCTGGGCTTTCGGGTGTGGATCGGCGGCGGCCTGGGCCGCACGCCCATCGTCGGCAAGCTCATCAATCCGTTCGTCGAATGGCAGCATCTGCTGACCTATCTGCAGGCCGCGCTGCGGGTCTACAACCTGCACGGGCGCCGCGACAACAAGTACAAGGCGCGCATCAAGATCCTGGTCAAAGACCTGACACCCGAGGTCTACGCGCAGCAGGTCGATGAAGAGTGGCAGCGCATCAAGGGCGGCCCGGACACCATCACGCAGGAATTCGTGGACCGCATCAAGGCGCGCTTCGTCTGGCCGCAGCACGATGCCGCCGCCGCGTCCGACATCGACAACACCGACGCGCTGGCCTTGGGCGACAAGCGCTTCGCGCGCTGGCTGCGCACCAATGTGCATGCGCACAAGGTCGCCGGCTACGCTGCCGTCACCGTATCGCTGAAACCCACCGGCGTGCCGCCGGGCGATATCACCGCGGACCAGATGGATGCGGTGGCCGACCTGGCCGACGACTTCGGCTACGGCGAGCTGCGCGTCTCTCACGAACAGAACCTGATTTTGGCCGACGTGCGCCGCGCGCGGCTGCACGAGTTGTGGCAAAAGCTTGAGGCCCTGAACCTCGCCACGCCCAACGTCGGTCTGCTCACCAACATCATCGCCTGTCCGGGCGGAGACTTCTGCGCGCTGGCCAATGCCGTCTCCATTCCCGTGGCCGAAGCCATCCAGCGCCAGTTCGATGACCTGGACTACCTGTTCGAAATCGGCGAGCTGGACCTGAACATCTCGGGCTGCATCAACTCCTGCGGCCATCATCACGTGGGCCACATCGGCATTCTTGGCGTCGATAAAGCCGGCGAGGAGTGGTATCAGGTCACGGTGGGCGGCCGCCAGAACGGCGCCGCCAAGCCGCTGCCCGACCTCGAATCCACGCACGGCGGCGGCGCGGCCATCGGCCGCATCATCGGCCCGTCGTTCGCGCGCCATCAGGTGCCGGGCGTGGTGGACCGTTTGATCCGCACGTATCTGGGCCTGCGCGACAGCGACGCCGAACGCTTCATCGACGTGGTGGACCGCGTCGGCATCGATCCCTTCAAGCAGGACGTGTACGCGGACCCTGCCTTCGCCAAACCCACGCAGCAAGCGGAGCCCGCCCATGTCTGAGATCTACGCCCACGACGCCCCCGGTCCGCATCTCATCCGCAACGGCAAGCTGGAAGCCGACACGTCGCGCCCCTTCGTACCTGAACCCGAAGTGCCCGCCGAAGGCCAGGTGCCGTCCGACGAACCCGGCTGGATCGTGCCGTTGTCGGTGTGGAAGACGTCGCGCGCCACGCTGCGCCGCCACAAGCATCCCGTGGCCGTGCTGCTGAACTCCGACGCCGATCTGACGGATCTGGCGGACGCCGATGGCGTGCTGCACACGGAAGGCATCGCCTTCATCGCCGTGGACTTTCCGGTGTACACCGATGGCCGCGGCTATTCGCTGGCGCAGCTGCTGCGCACGCGCTACGACTGGCAGGGCGAGTTGCGCGCGGTCGGCGACGTGATGATCGACACCATCCACTATCAGGCGCGCGTGGGCTTCGATAGCTTCCTCGTCAAGCCGGGACACGACCCGCACAAGGCGCTGGACGCCTTCAAGACGTTCACGGTGCATTACCAGAAGACGTACCGCGTGCCGACGCCGGCCGCGGCCTGAACATAACGTCCCCCGCCCGCCGCCGGACTACAACGCGGCGGGCCTCAATCCCCCTCGCCCGCCCCGTGCGGCATGCCGAATCCGCTCTGCGACACCTGCGCGCGGATCAGTTCGGCAATGCTGCGCTGG
>DMTA01000360.1 GCA_003454835.1 Achromobacter sp.
AACCAGCTGCGCTGGAGCCCGATGCCGATTCCCGACGCGCCTACCGACTTCCTGGAAGGCGTCAAGACGTGGGGCGGCAATGGCGGCCCCGACGAACAGGGCGGCGTGGGCGTCCATCTGTATGCCGCCAACCGCTCGATGCAGGGCCGCTATTTCTACAACGCCGACGGCGAACTGCTGCTGGTGCCGCAAGAGGGCCGGCTGCGCCTGGCGACCGAGCTGGGCCTCATCGACCTCGAACCGCTGGAAATCGCCGTCATTCCGCGCGGCGTGCGATTCCGCGTGGAGCTGCTGGACGGCACGGCGCGCGGCTACATGCTGGAGAACTTCGGCGCGGCGCTGCGCCTGCCGGAACTGGGGCCCATCGGTTCGAACTGTCTGGCCAACGCACGCGACTTCAAGACGCCGGTGGCCTGGTACGAAGACGTGGACGGCGACTTTGAACTGATCGCCAAGTTCACGGGCGGCTTCTGGCGTGCCGCGATCGACCATTCGCCGCTGAACGTGGTGGCCTGGCATGGCACGCACGCCCCCTACAAGTACGACCTGCGTCACTTCAACACCATCGGTTCGATCAGCTTCGATCACCCCGATCCCTCGATTTTCACGGTCCTGACGGCGCCGTCGGACACCCCGGGCACGGCCAACATGGACTTCGCGATCTTCCCGCCGCGCGTCCTGGCCATGGAGAACACGTTCCGTCCGCCCTGGTTCCACCGCAACATCGCCAGCGAATTCATGGGCCTGATCCAGGGCGTGTACGACGCCAAGGCTGACGGGTTCGCACCCGGCGGCGCCAGCTTGCACAACTGCATGAGCGGCCACGGTCCCGACGCCGAAACGTTTGAAAAGGCGTCGCACGCGGACACCAGCAAGGCGCATTACATCCGCGACACGATGGCGTTCATGTTCGAGACCCGCCGCGTGATCCGCCCGACGGAGCAGGCATTGGCGTCGGTAGAATTGCAGGGCGATTACTACCGGTGCTGGCAGGGCATCGCAAAGCACTTTGATCCCAAGAAGGCGTGACGCGACCGCGTCAGCCTTCGTTGCCGGCGGCGATGCGCGAACAGCGCATCGCCGTTTGGCGTTTGATTCATCCGGCGCATGCAGGCGCATACGCCGGGCCGGCCCCTTATAAACACACCGAAAGAGACACGCAGCCATGACCACCGCGATCAACGAAACCCACGACCCGTCCTTGAAGAGCTGGGTCGCCAGCGCCAATTCGGACACGTCGGATTTCCCCGTGCAGAACCTGCCCTACGGCGCGTTCCGCCGCAAGGGCACGCAAGAGTCCTTCCGGCCCGGCGTGGCCATCGGCGACCAGATCCTGGACCTGGCCGCGCTGGCCGCCAAGCAGCCGTTCGAAGGCCTTGCCGCAGACGCGCTGGCCACCTGCGCCACCGACAGCCTGAACGCGCTGATGGCCCTGGGCCAATCGCACTGGAGCGCGCTGCGCCTGGCTCTGTCGCGCGCGCTGCGCGAAGGCGCCGCCCTGCGCGCCACGGTGGAACCGCTGCTGGTCGCGCAGGCCGACGCCGAATACACGACGCCCGCCCGCATCGGCGACTACACCGACTTCTATATCTCGGTGCACCACGCCACCGCCGTGGGCAAGCAGTTCCGTCCAGACAACCCGCTGCTGCCCAACTACAAGTGGGTGCCGATCGGCTATCACGGCCGGGCCTCCAGCATTGGCGTGGACCAGAAGTTTGCGCGCCCCGTCGGCCAGACGCGCCCCGCCAACGAAGGCGAAGCGCCGCAATTTGGCCCCTGCGCACGTCTGGACTATGAACTGGAGTTGGGCATTTTCGTGGGCACGGGCAACGCGCAGGGCGAGCGCATCACGCTGGCCGACGCGGACTCGCACGTGTTCGGCCTGTGCATCCTGAACGACTGGTCAGCGCGCGACATCCAGGCATGGGAATACCAGCCGCTCGGTCCCTTCCTGTCCAAGAACTTCGCGTCCACGATCTCGCCGTGGATCGTCACGATGGAAGCGCTGGAGCCGTTCCGCACGCAGTGGACCCGCGGCGCGGGCGAGCCGCAGCCGATGCCTTACCTGGCCTCCGACGCCAACCGGGCCAAGGGCGCGTACGACGTGCAAATGCAGGTGCTGATGACCACCGAGCAATCGCGCGCCGACAGCAAGCCGCCGGCGAAGCTGTCCAGCAGCAACTTCCGCGACGCCTACTGGAACGTCGCGCAGCTCATCACGCACCACACCGTCAATGGCTGCAATCTGCAACCGGGCGACATGCTGGGCACCGGCACGCTGTCGGGCCCGCAGCCGTCGGAAGCGGGTTCGCTGCTGGAACTGAGCAATGGCGGCAAGGCGGCGATTGAACTGCCGTGGGGCGAGAAGCGCACCTTCCTGCAGGATGGCGACCAGATCATCATCCGCGCCGAATGCGTGAAGGCGGGCTATCCGCGTATTGGCTTCGGGGAGTGCTCGGGCGTGGTGCTGCCCGCGCGCGTCTGACGCTTAGGCGGCATGGACAAAGCCACGCAGCGGCGCGACCGCTGCGTGGCTTTTTTTCAGTTGATGGGCCGATTCGTGGCGGCCGGCGATCCGGCGGCGGGCAATCCGGCAGCCGGCGATCCGGCGGCCGGCGCTCCGG
>DMTA01000359.1 GCA_003454835.1 Achromobacter sp.
AGCCGCAAGCCGCAAGCCGCACCAGCAACTCACTGCCGGTGATAAACCTCACTCCCTTTCTTCACAAACTCCACCGACTTCTCCTGCATCCCCTTGGCCAGCGCCTCTTTCTCGCTGACCCCCTGAGCCGCCGCATAATCCCGCACATCCTGCGTGATCTTCATGCTGCAGAAATGCGGTCCGCACATCGAGCAGAAGTGCGCCACCTTCATCGAATCCTTCGGCAGCGTCTCGTCGTGGAATTCCTTCGCCGTATCCGGATCCAGCCCCAGGTTGAACTGATCATCCCAACGGAACTCGAACCGCGCCTTCGATAGCGCGTTGTCGCGGATCGCCGCACCCGGATGTCCCTTCGCAAGATCAGCCGCATGCGCCGCGATCTTGTACGTGATGATGCCGTCCTTCACGTCCTTCTTGTTCGGCAGCCCAAGGTGCTCCTTCGGCGTCACATAGCAAAGCATCGCCGTGCCATACCACCCGATCAGTGCCGCACCAATGCCAGACGTGATGTGGTCGTACCCGGGCGCGATGTCCGTCGTCAGCGGACCCAGCGTATAGAACGGCGCCTCGTGGCAGTGTTCCAGCTGCAGGTCCATGTTCTCCTTGATCATCTGCATCGGCACATGACCCGGGCCTTCGATCATCACCTGCACATCGTGCTTCCAGGCCACCTGCGTCAGCTCGCCCAGCGTCTTCAGTTCGGCGAACTGCGCCTCGTCGTTTGCGTCGTAGCCCGAGCCCGGACGCAGGCCATCGCCCAGCGAAAAGCTCACGTCGTACGCCTTCATGATTTCGCAGATCTCTTCAAAGCGCTCGTACAGGAAGCTTTCCTTGTGATGCGCCAGGCACCACTTCGCCATGATCGAGCCGCCGCGCGACACGATGCCCGTCATCCGGTCTGCCGTCATTGGGATGAACGGCAGACGCACGCCCGCGTGGATCGTGAAATAGTCGACGCCTTGCTCCGCCTGCTCGATCAGCGTATCGCGGAAGATCTCCCAGGTCAGATCTTCGGCCTTGCCGTCCACCTTCTCCAGCGCCTGGTAAATCGGCACCGTGCCGATCGGCACCGGCGAATTGCGGATGATCCACTCGCGGGTTTCGTGAATGTGCTTGCCCGTGGACAAGTCCATCACCGTGTCGCCGCCCCAGCGGATCGCCCACGTCATCTTCTCCACTTCCTCGCCGATGCCCGAGCTCACCGCGGAATTGCCGATGTTGGCGTTGATCTTCACCAGGAAATTGCGGCCGATTGCCATCGGTTCCACTTCCGGGTGATTGATGTTGGCCGGGATGATCGCGCGGCCGCGTGCCACTTCCGCTCGCACGAATTCCGGCGTGATCGCGGCGGGAATCGAGGCGCCGAACGATTGGCCCGGATGCTGGCGCAGCAGGCGCTTGACCATCTTCTCGCCGTCGGGACCGCTGTCGCGCAGCGTCTGCAGGTAGTGCTCGCGGCGCAGGCTTTCGCGGATCGCCACGTATTCCATTTCCGGCGTGATGATGCCGCGTCGCGCGTAGTGCATCTGCGACACGTTCGCGCCTGACGTTGCGC
Organism: Achromobacter sp.; assembly: GCA_003454835.1. Taxonomy (GTDB): domain Bacteria; phylum Pseudomonadota; class Gammaproteobacteria; order Burkholderiales; family Burkholderiaceae_B; genus Achromobacter. The sequence continues at coordinate 1,556 of DMTA01000359.1, forward strand.
GGCGCGGCGGCCGCTGCAGGTCAAAGCGCATCGCCGTCAGCTTGGGATCGGTCAGACGCGATTTCCCGTAATTGCTGGTGGGACCGGACAGCAGCTCCGTATCGCCGCGTTCCTCGATCCAGGCGCGGCGCAATTCCGGCAGGCCGCGGCGGATGTCGATTTTCGCGTCCGGGTCCGTGTACGGACCGCTACAGTCGTACACCGTCAGCGGCGGGTTCTTCTCGCCGCCGAACATCGTCGGCGTGTCGTCCTGTTCGATTTCCCGGAAGGGCACGCGGATGTCGGGGCGCGAGCCCACTTCATACACGCGGCGGGATTTGGGCAGCGGTGCGACGGCCGCCGCGTCGACTTCGGCGGTAGCGGCCAGGAATTTGGGATTGGCGTTCATGGAAAGCTCCAAGCGAGTGGTTGGAGCCGATCGGGATGGACTCCCGTCCAGGCGTGCGAAGACGCGTGGCGGGAATACGCTCCCAGCATCGGCATTATCCGTACTGGTACGAAGGGACTCTCTCAACACGTCGCCGCCTGCAAGGCGGGACGAGTACCCCTGCGTGAACGCGAAGTATAGAGCCAAGCGGGCGTGGCGCCTTCATCAATCGCTTGGGAATGCCGCAAGCCGCGTAAATAGGGCTTTTCAAGCAGGCTGGTATTACTGCTTTACATTTGGATTCAGTCTAGGCAGACACCGACATGCAGGTTCGGTACACTTTTTTCCACACGCCGCGTGTACAGTCTTAGAGTCTTACCGTTTGGCATCAGCCCACTTAAGAAGGAATCGAGCATGCAACTGAACCTACGCACTTTGGCGCCCGCCCTCGTTGTCGTGACATTGGCGCTAGCGGGTTGCAAGACCGCCCCGACTAAGACGTCCGACGCCGCGACCACGCCTCAAGCGGGCCAGCAATCCGCCACGCCCGCGACCGCCGCGCGCGTGGATTTCTATCTCGCCAAGCGCGAACCCGGCGCCGGCCTGCGTGAAGTCAGCCTCCCGGACGGCAAGCTCTATCTGCAGGAAACGCCCGTCCTCACGCGCGCCGACCTGACCGACGCCGCCGCGCTGGTGGACCGTCAGGGCCAGAACTTCGTCGGCCTGCGCTTCTCCGAAGCCGGCACGCGCAAGCTCACCACCGTCAGCACCGCCAACGTCGGCAGCGTCCTGGCCCTGGTGATCGATCAGGAACTGGTTGCCGCGCCGCTCATCGGCGAACCGCTGAACCGCGGCGTGCTGGCATTCGGCGTGCCGTCCGCGCAAGCCGCTTCCGAGATAGCTGCCCGCATCCGTGGCGACGCCGCGCCTGCGGCAGGTGGCACGGCCCCCGCGCCGGCGCCCGCCGCCAAGCCCTGATTCCAGGGCGCGCAAAAAACCGGCTCATGTAGCCGGTTTTTTTTGCGTCTCGATTTTGGATGAAAGGGGCCGCGCGCTTGCAACGTTTGCCGAACCGCAGCGGGATAAATTGCTCCGCTTCAACGATCGCCAGCCCGTTTTGCAGTCAGCCGATCTTGCGCCCGCGCGGCTTGACGCCGCGGCGAAGCAGCGTCGTTTCGATGAAGGTCTGGGTCAACGCTTCGAGCATTGCCCGTTCGTCGGGCGTCAGCGATTCGAACTGCGAGGGCGATATGTTGGGGTAGGGCCACGGCGCCAAGGGGCGGGGCCTGCCACCGGGGCGCGGCGCGGCGTCGGACACGCCTGATACTGGCAAAGTGTTGCTCAGGTCGTAAGCCTCAAGGGGAAGTTCCATGGGACCCTTGCCCGTCTCGAGCCATTCGACTTCGATCTTCAACACCTGCGCCAGCTTGCGCGCGGATCGGCTCGAATGCCGCAGACCACTTTCGTAGCTGCCGATAGCACTTTGGGAGATACGCACCAAACGGGCGAGCGCCTTCTGCGTGTGGCCACGAAGAAGACGCGCATGCTTCAGTCGGTCTGAGAATGTTTTCACAGGGCGATTGAAGCTTGCAGGTCTGTCACGTTGGTGGATATAAATAACACTAGGGTGATAACTTCTGGGGCGGTCGCATGTGGGAGCGGGGCAGCGTGTTCATCATGCCATCCGAGGATGTGGCGGGCTGGCGTCTTGCCGCCGTTCTGCGCCAATTTCAATGGGAGACCCGCGTCTTCGCATCAGTGAACGAGCTGCAGGAACACCTGCCCGACGACGCGCCGGATCTGCTTGCGCTGCAGGGGCCGTGCGCTGGCATTGCCGACCTTGTCGGCCACTTGCGCCACGCCGCGCCCGGCGCCCGGGTGGTGTGGCAGGACG
>DMTA01000366.1 GCA_003454835.1 Achromobacter sp.
ACCGCAATCGTAGCCCCGCGCACCCAGGCCCCCGCTGCGGCGGGCGTCTAAAGAACCCACCTCACCGCCAGCCGACCAATCGTCACCCTCAATGCCCCCCACCCAAATAAGCCGCCACAACAGCCGGATCATGCTTCAACTTCTCCGCACTCCCATGCACAGAAATCCGCCCGTTCTCCAGCACATACCCATAATCCGCCACATTCAACGCCGCCGCCGCAAACTGTTCCACTAGCAGCATCGTCACGCCTTCTTCCTTGAGCCGCGCAATGATCCGGAACACCTCTTCCACCAGAATCGGCGCCAGTCCCATCGACGGCTCGTCCAGCAGCACCAATTCCGGATTCAGCATCACCGCACGCGCCATCGCCAGCATCTGCTGTTCACCGCCCGACAGCGTCCCAGCCAGCTGATCCCGCCGTTCCTTCAAGCGCGGAAACAGATCCATCGCCCGCCCCAGATCAGCTTGAACGTCACCCTTAGGCCGGCTACCCGTCAGACGCGGAAACGCGCCCAGCAGCAGGTTGTCAGTCACCGACAGCGTAGGAAACACCCGGCGTCCCTCCGGTGAATGCGCCAGCCCCAGCCGCGCGATGCGATGTGACTCCATCCCATCAATCCGCTTGCTACCAAGCGTGATCTCCCCCGCAGTCGGCCGGATCATCCCCGACAGCGCCCGCATGGTTGTCGTCTTCCCAGCCCCATTCGAGCCGATCAACGTCACCACCTTGGCTTTCGGCACTTCCATGCTGATGCCGTGCAGCACCTTCACCTTCCCGTAGCCTGCTTCCAGATTCTTGATCGATAGCATCTTCTTGTCCCCTTGGCGTCAGGCGGGCGCGCCGCCCAGATACGCCTCGATCACCTTGGCGTTGCTTTGCACTTCATTTGGCAGGCCCTCGGCGATCTTCTGGCCGAAGTCCAGTACCGACACCGTGTCGCACACCCCCATCACCACATCCATGTGGTGTTCGATGAGGATCAGCGTGATGCCGTGGTCGCGCACCTTGCGGATAATCGCCAGCAGTTCCACGATGTCCGGCGCAGTCAGACCCGCGGCCGGTTCGTCCAGCAGCAGCAGTTGTGGATCCAGCGCCAGCGCGCGGGCGATCTCCAGCAGGCGTTGCTTGCCGTAGGGCAGGTTGCGCGCCTCTTCGCTGGCCAGCGATTCCAGGCCCACGAACTCCAGCAGCGCCATGGCGCGTGCACGTGCGCCCTGTTCCTCGGTCTTCCACTTTGGCGTGCGCAGCGCAATGCCGGCCAGACCCGTCGTGAACGTGTGATGCAGACCGACCAGCACGTTCTCCAGCGCGGTCATTTCGCCGAACAGTTGCACGTTCTGGAACGTGCGGGCGATGCCGGCTTCGGCGATGTCGGCCGGCGCCAGGCCGACGAGCGACTTGCCGCCGAACTCCACCGCGCCGGCCGTGGGCACGTAGATGCCGGTCAGCACGTTCATCATCGTGCTCTTGCCCGAACCGTTGGGTCCGATCAGGCCGTGGATGGTGCCGCGCTTGACCGTCAAGTCCACCTCGTTCAGGGCTTTCAGGCCGCCGAACTGCATCAGCACGTTCTTGGCCGCCAGCAGGGTTTCGCCCTTGCCCGCCACCGTGTCCGGCACGGCGTCCTGTTCCTTCACCAGGTCTTTCTTGACCGCCAGCGCCGCGCGGCGGGTGGAGAAGAACAGGTTGCGCACGAAGCCCACGATGCCGTCGGGCAGGTAGTACACGACGAACAGGATCATCGCGCCGAAGATGGTCAGCCGCCAGTCGGTGACGGCTTCCAGCCAGTACGAGAAGATGGCCAGTACGATCGTGCCGATCACCGGCACCGCGACCTTACGGGGTTCGGTGCGGCCCTTGGAGATGGCCACGGCGCTGCCCACCGTCACCAGGATCGCCACCGCCAGCGCGATCAGGCGGAACGTGCCGATGTCGTCCAGCATCTTGGGCAGCAGCACGATGATCGAGGCGCCCAGCAACGCGCCCGTGCGGCTCTTGCGCCCGCCCATGATGATGGCCAGCAGGAACAGGATCGTCAGTTCAAAGTTGTACGTGTTCGGCGAAATGTACTGCTCCGAATACGAATACAGCGCGCCCGCCAGGCCGGCAAAGCCGGCGCTGATGACGAAGGCGATCACCTTGTGGCGGTACACCGATACGCCCATGCAGTCGGACGCGATCGGGCTGTCGCGCAAGGCTTCGAATGAACGGCCCAGATGCGATTTCAGGATCCGGTGCACCACGATCAGCGAGATCACCAGCAACGCGGCGACCAGCCAGAAGTATTCGGCCTTGGTCAGCACGTGCCCGGCGATGGACGGCTTGGTCACCTTGATGCCCAACGGGCCTTCGGTCAGGAAGGTCATCTCGTTGATCAGGATCTGGATGATGGTGCCGAAGGCCAGCGTCACCATCGCCAGATAGGGACCGGTGACGCGGAGCGCCGGCAGCGCCAGCACCGCGCCAAAGGCGGCGGCGATGACGATGGCGGCGGGCAGGGTCAGCCAGATCGGGATCTGCAGATGAAAGACCAGCACGCCGGCCACGTACGAGCCGATGCCGAAGAGACCCGCGTGGCCCAGCGACACCTGGCCGGTGTAGCCCACCACGATATCGAGCCCGAACAGCAGGATCGAATAGATCATGATGGTTTCAATCAGGTGCAGGTAATACGTGTTGGTCACGCCCAGCGGCACGGCGGCCAGGCAGGCCACGGCCACGATGGATAGGAGAAGATGCAGGGGTTTCATCGCTTACACCTTCTTGATCGCGGTCTTGCCGAACAGGCCGGCGGGCTTGAAGGTCAGAACGAGCAGCAGCAATACCAATCCCGGCACGTCTTTGTATCCCGTTGATAGATAGAAACCGGTGGTCGTTTCGGCGATCCCCAGGATCAGCCCGCCCACCACGACGCCCATCCCGCTGGACAGGCCGCCGATGATCGCGACGGCAAACGCCTTCAGGCCGAGCACGGCTCCCATCGTGGCGCCGGTCAGCGTCAGCGGCGCGACCAGCACGCCGGCGAACGCGGCGGTCAGCGACGACAGCGCGTACGAGAACGTGATGACCATGCCGGTGTTGATGCCCATCAGTCCAGCCGCGTCGCGGTCATTGGACGTGGCGACGAAGGCTTTGCCGTAAATGGATTTGCGGTTGAAGATTTCGACCAGGATCATCATGCCCAGCGCGCCAAACACCACCAGCAACTCCATCGGCAACACGTTGGCGCCCAGCACCTGGATGGGCGCTTCGGGCAGCGGCGAGGGAAAGCGCAGATCGTCACGGCCCCAGATGTTTTCGGCGACGTTCTTGAAGATGATGCCCAGCGCAATGGTGGCCATGATCCAGCCGAACTCCGATCGCGTCTTGATGGCTGGCCGCACGCCCACGCGTTCGACCAGCGCGCCCTGCGCGAAGCCGAATATGCAGACGATGGGAATCATGACCCAGTAGTTCACGCCAAGGCCGACGAGCGTGAGGCCGACGAGCGCGCCCAGCATCAGGGCTTCGCCCTGGCCGAAGTTCAAGGTGCCCGATGTGGCAAAGGTGAGCTGGTAGCCGAACGCAATGACCGCATAGATCATGCCTAGCGCGATACCGCTATAGATGAGCTGTAGAAGAATCATGGTGTGTGTCTTGAGGCGCTGTGTTCCGTCCCAACCCCCTTGGGCAGAACGCTGTTTTCAGGCGGCTGCATGCCCCGCGCCCTGAGCTTGGGGCGCGGGCGGCGGCGGCCGGGCAGCCGCCGCCTTCCTGCTTGTCGGGATTTAGTTGGCCTTGATGACCCGGCCGCCCTTGACCTCGCCGATAACCACTTCCTTCGCGGTGATCGCGTCGTGGTTGTCGTGCGAGAAGGGCTTGTTGTAGGTCATCACCACGCCCTCGACCGGGGTCTGCAGGTTTTCCAGCGCTTCGCGCACCTTGGGACCGTCGGTGGAGTTCGCCTGCTTGATGGCCGCGGCCAGCAGGAAGATGGAGTCATAGCCCTGGGCGGCCGACACCGGCGAGTCGATGCGGTTGTTCTTGGGCTTGAACTTGGCCAGGTAGGCGTCGATGAACGCCTTGCGCTTGGGCGTGTCAGGGTCCTGGATGAAGGTCTGCGGCATGCGCGCGCCTTCGCCATTGGCGCCGGAGTTGTCGATGTAGTTGGCCATGGACAGGGTCCAGCTGCCGATGATCGGCACCTTCCAGCCCAGCTTGGTCATGCCGTTGGCGACCTGGGCCAGCTCCGGGCCGATACCGTAGGTCAGCACGGCTTCGGCGCCCGCGGCCTTGGCCTTGAGCAGCTGGGCCGTCATGTCGACGTCCTTGATGTTGAACTTCTCGACGGCCACCGGCTTGATGCCCTTGGCGTCCAGCGCCTTTTCCAGGTCCTCGCGGCCAAGCTGGCCGTAGTTGGTGGAGTCGGCCAGGATCGCGACCTTCTTGAAGCCGCGGCGCGTGATCGCTTCTTCGACGATCATCGGGGCCTGGATGCTGTCGTGCGCCGCGTTGCGGAACACGTAGTTGTCGGGGTATTCAGGCGCCTTGAACTGATGCGTGATCACGCTACCGGTGGCCACGTTGTTGAATACCGGGATCTTGGCATCCTGGTAGAAACGTTGCGAGGCCAATGCGACGCCGGTGTTGATGTAGCCGACGGTGGCGGTCACCTGTTCCTTGTTGATCAGTTCCTGCGCGATCTGCACGCCGCGCTCGTTCTTGGCTTCGTCGTCGCGTTCGACCGCGACGAGCTGGCGGCCCATCACGCCGCCGTTCTTGTTGATCTCTTCAATGGCAAGGCGAACGCCGTCGCGCATGCTGACGCCCATGGAGGAAGATCCGCCCGTGTAGGGGCCGGCCACGCCGATCTTGATGGGGTCGGCGGCGTGGGACGCGGCCGATACGGCAAATGCAAGGGTTCCTGCAAGCAGCTTCAAACGAAAATCCATGGATGTCTCCGTTGTAATTGGGTGAACTGCGTGGAAAGCCGTGTGCCGGCGCCAAGCGGCGGGTGATGTTTTGTTGGCGCGCTCCTTTGTTGCGTGTCGTGACTGTCTGCTTAATCGCTTACGCGAATCTGACCCGGCGGTGCTTTTCCGCGTAAATACCTAGTGCGGATGCAAGGTTCCTTTCAGCTTGCTGAATGCAGCGAGCGTGTTGGGGCACGCGTTGAGCGCGCTTGGGCGATGCGTCGGCATTGCGTTCGCAATGCGTCGGCCTCGGCCAGGCCACGCTTGGCGCCTCGGGACGCGCGCAGTCGCGCTGGCGGCATCCTAGCGATCAGGATGCGGCGTCGTGCGGAAATTCATTCCGCAGCTAACTGGAAATTTATTCCTGGCAGGCCTGCGACCCGCATGGCCATTGGGCTGCGCGTTGGCAGACCTCGGTGAGCCATAGGGAAAACGCCTGGGCGGCGCCGCCGGGTGCGCGTGTCGCTTCGGTGCACAGGTAGTACTGCGACTCGCCAGGAATCTCGACATTCAGAACGCGAACGAGCTTGCCTTCGTCCAGCCATTCGGCGGCTAGCGACCGGCGCGTCAGCGCCACACCCTGGCCGGCGCGCGCGGCCGCGAGCATCATGCCCAGGTCCACCAGCCACACCCCGCGCGATGGCTC
>DMTA01000200.1 GCA_003454835.1 Achromobacter sp.
GGTCCAGGCCGAGATGCACGCCAAGCGCGCGCCGCGCGCCAGCGCGATGGAAGACAGCGCGGTGCTGCCCGAGCCCGAGGCCGAAGTCATCGAGGTCTCGACGGCCCAGGTCCAGAACGCCGCGACCAGCGCGTCATTCCAGATCAAGAATCCGGCCACGCTCCTGTCGGACAACACCACGCAGCGCGTCGCGATTGCAACGGCCAAGCTGCCCGCCGCCTTGCAATATCAATCCACCCCGGGTCTGCGCGAAACCGTCTACCTGACCGCGCAAGCCAGCAACAACACCGACTTTCCCTTCCTGGCGGGTCCGCTCAACACGTTCCTGGACGATGCCTTTGTCGCGTCGGGCGCCATGAAGGCCGTGATGCCCGGCGAAAAGCTGGAGCTGGCCCTCGGCGCGGACGATGGCATTTCCATCAAGCGCCAGCTGGTGAACCGCTATACCGAAAGCACCGGATTTTCGGGCAGCGGCAAGCGCGTCACCTACGAGTACAAGATCACCGTCAAGAACAACAAGGCCACCACGGAAAAGGTGTCCTTCGCGGATCGTCTGCCCATCTCTCGCAACGAGAAGATCGTCGTAAAGCTGCTGTCGCCGTCCGAACGCGACATCAAGCGCGAAGAAGACGGCAAGCTGGTGTGGGACTGGGAACTGGAGCCGGGCAAGTCGCGCGAGACCGTGCTCAAATTCTCGGTGGACTACCCGGGCGATATCAACGTGTACGGCCTCTGATGCGCTAGCGCATCTGGAAGGCCTCCTGGTGAAAAAGCTGCCGCACCGGCATGCCGCGCCGGTACAGGCCATCCTTCAGCGCGTCGGCAAAGCCCGTCGGACCGCAGAACCAGATACTTGGCCACGGCGCGCCGTCCGGGTGTGCCCTGGCCAGGACGGCGGCGGTCAAGGGCGGGTGCTGGTCGCTGTAACGCACGTCTAATTTCACGCTTGGAATGCGCGCGCACAACTCGCGCAGCCTGTCGGCGAAGGGCGCATCGGCCGCATTGCGGGCGCAATAGTACAGAGTGGCGTCGGGCGCGTCAGCGGGCCGCGTCTGCAGCGCCTCAAGCCAGGAAATGAAAGGTGTCACGCCGATTCCCGCGCCTATCCAGATCTGCGAACGGCCCTCGTCTCGGCGATAGTCGAAACAACCGTACGGCCCTTCAACGGTCACCGCCTGCCCGACTGCCAGCGTCTTCTGAAGGCGCCGCGTGTAATCGCCCAGCGCCTTGATCGAAAACTGCACCCGGCCCGAGCCATCGTCAGCGCCTGAGACGGTGAACGGATGCGCGCCTTCCTTGCGGTCGGCCGTCAGAAAGGCGAATTGGCCGGCGCGGTGATGCCAGTCGCCCTCTACACGACAGGTCACGCGCAGTATGTCGTCCGAAAGGTGATCGACGTCGAGGACGGTGCCCTTGTAGCGGCGCGCCCGCCCGATGCGGCCCGTCAGCGCCATGACCGAACAGACCGAACCCACCGCGGTCGCGACGCCAACCAGCCAACCGGCCGGTTGCGACCACCAGGCGGCGGGCGTAAGCACAACGCCATGAAATGCCGCCACCAGAAAGATCACTGCGGCGATGCGATGAACCTGACGCCACACGTGGTACGGAAACCGGCGCCACAGCGTCAGCAGCACCATTGCCACCAGAATCCACACGGCGTACTCGCCCCATTCCTTGGCCGATCCCCGGAACATGTCCAGCAAGGCCGCCGTGCGGGGCGTCTTGGGAACCGGATCGAAGATAGCCAGCAGCAACGGCTTGGCCAGTTTGATGAGGTAGTGCGCCGCCGCCAGCGCGGTGGCCAGAATGCCGCACCATTTGTGCAGCCGGTACATCTTGTCCAGCCCATCCAGCCGCTTCTCGAGCCAGATCGGCCTGACCGACAGCAGCATGATGAGCGCCATCAGCGCGTAAGCCGCCAGGCCGGTCAGCAAGATCAGTTGGTCGCGCCACGTCCATACGTTGAAGGCAGCGGGCGGCTGCAGCCATAAGGCGACCGCCCAGGCCAGGACGCTGACGGCGAGGATCGAGAAAAGGATTCGTCGCATAGGCATCGCTCCCAGTAAATCGGCAGCCTTACCGAAACGAGGCAGGCCGCAGGCGAAATGGTAGTTTCGCGCAGGGACGCTATTTCGGATATCCCGGCCGACTTTTGACGCGGATCAAATTCATCCCGGCAAAAAGTGGCGTGCCGTCCGCGCTCAGTGGGTGCGGCAATACGCGATGAAGTCGTCCGGGGCCAATGGCATCGAAATCCCGTAGCCCTGCGCCACATCGCAACCGAGTTCTCTCAGAAGCTGCACGTCGCGCTCCTGCTCGACGCCTTCGGCGACCACCCGCCGGCCCAGCACCCGCCCCATTTCAATCGCGGCGGCCACTACGGCGCGCGAGGCGGGTTCACGGTGCATGTGCACGATGAAGTCGCGATCGATCTTCAATTCATTGAACGGCATGGCGGAAAAAAGGCGCATGGACGCGATGCCCGCGCCGAAATCGTCCATCGCCAGTTCAAACCCGCGCACCCGCAACAGGTTCAACGTCGACGACAGCGCCAGCCAGTCGTTGACCGGCTCGTCCTCCGTAAGCTCGACCTTGATCAGCCGCGCGGGCAATCCCGCCTGCCCCACCTTCTGCTCCAGCAGGCCGGGCAGATCGCGCGAGCACAGCGTGGACGCTGAGGCGTTGATGGCGATGGGCACCGCGATGTCTTCGTCCTGCAACTGGCGCAGCACGCTCAGCACGCGGTCGGTGACGCGGCTGAACAGCATGCGGTCCATCCCCAACCGATGCGCCGCCGGCACGAAGTCGGCAGCGGAAATAGCGCCCAGCTTGGGATCGACCCAGCGCGAAAGCGCCTCGGCCGCCACCACGCGCCCGGTCGACAGGCTGATCTGGGGTTGCAGCACCACGCTCATGCCGGTGCCGGACAGCAGCGCCTGGCTCAGCGCGGCTTCCATGACCTCGCGCCGCACGGACTTGGGTTTGTCTGGCGACGCGGATTCGTCGTCGATGCTGTGCAGCGCATTCTTGATGGCCTGCTGCATCGCCACGCGCGTCACGGGCTTGGACAGCGCCTGCGCCGACGGGCAGCCGGCCTGAAGGGCCAGCCGGACATGCGACTGCAGCAGCTCGTCGCTCAGGCTGCTGATCCAGATGATCGGCGGCATGCTTTTCAAACGCCCCGCGTCCACCAGCCGGCGCAGATCGTTGGGCAGGCGCGTGCCATCGCCTTCACCCATCACGATGTCGCTGATCAACACGTCATGGTATTGACGCGTGATCGCGCCGACCGCCTCGATGCTGCTCGCCAGGCCCGCCACGCGGCGGTAGCCCAACGCCAGCAGCATGTTCTGCAGGTAGGCGCGTTCGACAGGATGATCTTCGACGAGAAGAATCCGTCGAGACGCTCCGGCATCGGGTTTTGGCATTGCTGACCGTCCTGAACCTATACACACGGAAAGAAGCCGCACGCGGCCCCAGCCTGCGCCAGCCGCGGGCCGGTTGCGCCGGCCAACTGAGAGCGTGAATCAATGCTAAGGCATCCACGCAAAACCTGTCTTTATCGATAACGGGTTAATTCAGTTGCCGCAGCCACCCATCCGCCTCCACCGTCCGCGGGTGCGATAATGGCGGACTTTCCCGCATCTACCGGCACGGAGCTTCCCTTGACCCGCATTGACGATCCCCTGCACGACCGCGAGGTCGGCGCCGCCGACGCCACCCAGGACAACACGCGCACCGACGACACCCGCATCAGCGCCGTGCGCCCGCTGATTTCACCCGCCCTGCTGCAGGATGAACTGCCGGTGTCGGCCGACATCCAGAACCTCGTCGAACAAAGCCGCGCCCAGATCGCCGACGTGCTGCATGGCCGTGACGACCGGTTGGTGCTGGTGGTAGGCCCGTGCTCCATCCACGACCACGCGCAAGCGATGGAATACGCGCGCAAGCTGCGCATCGCCGCCGACGAGCACAAGAACGACCTGCTGATCGTCATGCGCGTGTACTTCGAGAAGCCCCGCACCACCGTCGGCTGGAAGGGCTACATCAACGACCCGCGCCTGGACGGCAGCTTCCGCATCAACGAAGGCCTGCGTCGCGCCCGCGAACTGCTGCTGGATATCGGCGGCCTGGGTCTGCCCATCGCCACGGAATTCCTCGACCTGCTCAGCCCGCAGTACATCGCCGACCTGATCGCGTGGGGCGCCATCGGCGCGCGCACCACGGAAAGCCCCAGCCACCGCCAGTTGAGCTCCGGTCTGAGCTGCCCGTTGGGCTTCAAGAACGGCACCGACGGCGGCGTGCAGATCGCCGCCGACGCGATGGTCGCCGCCAGCGCCAAGCACGCGTTCATGGGCATGACCAAGATGGGCATGGCCGCCATTTTCGAAACCCGCGGCAACCAGGATACCCACGTGATCCTGCGCGGCGGCAAGCAAGGCCCGAATTTCGACGCCGCCAGCGTGCAGGCCTGTTGCGACGCCCTGCGCAAGGCCGGTCAGCGCGAACAGGTCATGATCGACTGCTCGCACGCCAACTCCAATAAATCCCATCTGCGCCAGATCGATGTAGCCAACGACATCGCCGCTCAGCTCGCTCAGGGCGACAGCCGCATCACCGGCGTCATGATCGAAAGCCACCTCGAAGAAGGCCGCCAGGACCTCAAGCCCGGCGAGCCGCTGCGTCACGGCGTTTCCATCACGGACGCCTGCCTGGGCTGGACGCAGACCGAGCCCGTGCTCGCCGCCCTGGCCCTGGCCGTCCGCCAGCGCCGCGAAAAGCTCGCCGCCCGCAGCTGATTGCCATCGGGTGACCGGCGCGCACTGCCACCCGCGCCGGCTGTTACAGCACACACCTGAAACAATTGGTATCATGCGCGTCTCCGGGGGGCCTGCGCCCCCCTCCCGCTTCTTTTCGTTCAGGTATGGATCGTTCTCGCCTTGTAGGGGCCGCGCCGGCCCAGTCCGCCCCCGTGCGGCACAGCATTTTCATTTACACCGAAGAACAACGCGGCAACCAGATGGTCGAGTCGCGCGTGATCGGCATGATGTCCGACGTGTCCGGGTCGGAAAAGCTCATTGTCGTGGAAGACCCGTTTCACGGCCTCAAGTACGTCTACCGCATCGACCACGAAAGCAACAACCTGGACGCGGCCGCCATCACCGAGATCGACGAGTCGCTGTTCAACGGCAAGTCCTCGATCGAGATCAATGCCATGTCGTACCGGCTGGGCACGGCGGACAATGCTGTCAAGCTCTTGCGCGGCAAGACGCGCTGGATTCAGGACAAGGGCTCGGTGCTGTCAGTGCTGCTGCAAAATGCTGCTGCGCGCAAAACGCGCTTTGCGCCGGCCCGGATTGAACGCGATCGGATGCGCAAAGTGCCCGATGGTGTGCCGGTCGAATTACTCCCTTCGTAGCCAGGACGGTATCCAGGCCGGTTCTGCTTATCCACAGAATTTGTGGATAAGAAAAACCCAAACGCCCGGCTGATGGCCTTTCGGGCGATGCGCACCGGGCTGCGCAATTTTTGACCAATTGATTTTTGCCCGCCGCCTGGATCACATCCTTGATCCATGCGGCGCCGCCGCATCGGCGGGGATGATATTCTGCGCGCACGCAGGCTGCAGACGCACACCGTCGTCCCCTGATTTTTCCGCGCGAACGCGACCCTCCAAGAATTCACAGCATGACGAGAACACACCTGTTCGCCCAAGGACCGCGAGAGCGCGCCGCGTCGTGACGATCATCGTCGTCGACGACCACGGGGATTGGCGCGATTCCATCGCCGAATACATCCAGGACCTGGGCCTGGACAAAGCCATCCTCACCGCAGGCTCGCTGGCCGAGCTGGACAAGCTGTTGCTCACCGTCACGCCCGCGATCCTCGTGCTGGACGCCATGCTGCCGGACGGCGACGGGCTGGCGCGCGTGTCGCATCTGCGCACCACCTATCCGTCGATGGGCATCATCATGCTCACCGGACGGCTCTTAAGCGAAGACAAGGTGTCGGGCCTGAGCCTGGGCGCCGACCACTACCTGACCAAGCCCGTGAATCTGGCCGAGCTCGGCGCCACGCTGGTGTCGCTGTCGCGGCGCCTGCGCGTCGTACCGGCCGCCGGGATCGATGACGCGCAATCGGACGCCTGGCGCTTCGACCCCGCGCGACGCACGCTGACCTCGCCCGGCCAGATCACCGTCGACATCACCGACACCGAAAGCCGCCTGATCGGCGCGCTGATCCAGGCGGCCCCGTTGCCGCTGTCGCGCGCCCGTCTGGTCGAAGCGCTGGGCGCCGTGCGCGTGCCGGTTTCGCTGCCGCGCACCGAGTTGGCCATTCCGGCGTATTACGTCATCGCCCCCGCCGAAGCGTCCAGCAATCTGGCCCGCTACGACGGCGTGCGCTACGGCCACCGCGCCAAGCAGTACGGCGACCTGAACGAGATGATCAGCCGCTCGCGCGCCGAAGGCTTCGGCGACGAGGTCAAGCGCCGCATCCTGATCGGCACCTACGTGCTGTCCCACGGCTATTACGACGCCTACTACCTGCAGGCGCAGCGCCTGCGCCGCCTGATCGCGCAGGACTTCCAGCGCGCCTATGCCGATCAGTGCGACGTCATCATGGGACCGGTCACGCCCACGGTCGCCAAGAACATCGGCGACAACCGCGACGACCCGACCGCCGACTGGCTGGCCGACGTCTACACGCTGGGCGTCAGCCTGGCCGGTTTGCCGGCCATGTCGATCCCGTGCGGCTTCGGTGGCGAGAAACAGAATCGCCCCATCGGCCTGCAGATCATCGGCAACTACTTCGACGAAGGCCGCCTGCTGGCCATCGCCGACCGCTATCAACACGTGACGGACTGGCATCAGCGTGCCCCTGTCCAGCAAGGCTGAGAACATGAACTGGGAAATCGTCATCGGCCTGGAAACGCACACGCAGCTTTCCACGGACTCCAAGATTTTTTCGGGCAGCAGCACGCAATTCGGCGCCGCGCCCAACACGCAGGCCAACGAAGTCGACCTGGCGCTGCCGGGCAGCCTGCCGGTCATGAACCGCGGCGCGGCCGAGCGCGCCATCCGCTTCGGCCTGGCCGTGGGCGCCACGATCGCGCCGCGCTCGGTCTTTGCGCGCAAGAACTACTTCTACCCTGACCTGCCCAAGGGCTACCAGATCAGCCAGTACGAGCTGCCCGTCGTGGTGGGCGGTTCGCTGTCGTTCTTCGTGGGCGAAGAAGAAAAGACGGTCAACCTGACGCGCGCCCACCTGGAAGAAGACGCCGGCAAGTCCCTGCACGACGACTTCAACCTGGGCAATGGCAGCCCGGCCAGCGGCATTGACCTGAACCGCGCCGGCACCCCGCTGCTGGAAATCGTGACCGAACCCGAAATGCGCTCTGCCGCCGAGGCCGTGGCCTACGCGCGCGCGCTGCACAGCCTGGTCGTGTGGCTCGGCATTTGCGACGGCAACATGCAGGAAGGCTCCTTCCGCTGCGATGCCAACGTGTCGGTCCGCCCTGTAGGCCAGAAGGAATTCGGCACCCGCACCGAGATCAAGAACGTCAACTCGTTCCGCTTCCTGGAACGCGCCATCACCTATGAAGCGCGCCGCCAGATCGAGCTGATCGAGGACGGAGGCACCGTCGTCCAGGAAACGCGCCTGTACGACGCCGACCGCGACGAGACGCGCAGCATGCGCAGCAAGGAAGACGCGCACGACTACCGCTACTTCCCCGATCCCGATCTGCCCACGCTGGTGATCTCCAGCGCGTGGGTGGACGAGGTCCGCGCCGCCATGCCGGAACTGCCGGCCGCCCAGCGAGCCCGCTTCGAAACGGAATACGGTCTGCCCGCGTACGACGCCGCGCAACTGACCATCAGCCGCGATCTGGCCGCCTACTTCCAGGCGGTCGCCAACGCGCTGCCGGCAGGCCAGGCCAAGCTCGCGTCCAACTGGGTCATGGGCGAAGTCGCCGCCGTGCTCAACAAGGAAGAAAAGACCATCGCCGAATCGCCCGTCGCGGCGCCGGCGCTGGCGGCCCTGATCAGCCGCATCATCGACGGCACGATCTCCAACAAGATCGCCCGCGAAGTCTTCGGCGCCATGTGGGCTGGCGAAAACGGCGGCGATGCCGACGCCATCATCGAATCGCGCGGCCTGAAGCAGATCAGCGACACGGGCGCCATCGGCGCGATGATCGACGAGGTGCTGGCCGCCAACCCGGCCATCGTCGAGGAGTACCGCGCCGGCAAGCAGAAGGCGTTCAACTCCCTGGTCGGCCAGATCATGAAGGCCGCCCGCGGCAAGGCCAATCCGCAGCAGGTGAATGATCTGCTGAAGCAGAAGCTGGATAGTTGATGGTCGGCCGGATCCCCACGCGGGGACCGGCGCAATATCAGACTGAATCAGGGGCCGCGGCATATTGCCGCGGCCTTTTGTTTGGCCAAGAATGATCTGGTCGATTTCGCCGGAGGCTTGGCCATGAACTACACCGAGGTCAGCAGCAACGACTTGCTGCACCGATTCACCGATTACCTGCAGGCCCTCAGCCAGGGGCAGCACTTCATCATTGCTGTCGACGGCGTGCGCCGCGCCAGGCTGACGCCCGTCCTGCCCGACACTTCGCTGAACGCGCACGATGCCCTGGAAGCCATGAAGCGCCTGCACACCGCGGCCCCCGTCTCCCATGACATCATCCGCGCCTGGATCGAAGAAGGCCGGGAATGAACACCATCCGTCTGGTGCCGGACGCGTCGGTCGCCCTTGCCTGGCTGCTGTACCGCGTGAATGTCCACGAATCGCTGCTTGCCCAGCATCTGCTCGACGTCGCGCACGGCTCGCAAAACACCGTGCCTCACATCTGGCGCGTGGAAGTTGCCAATGGCGTTTTGCGTGCAGAGCGCAGCCAGCGCATTTCGCGGGCCCAGGTTGCTGCATTCAATCAGCTTCTCGACAACCTGCCCATCGCCGCCGACAACGACGATGCGGCTTCCAGCATCGCGCGCACCTGCCAGCTTGCCCGCGCCCACGGGTTGACTGCCTACGACGCCAGTTATCTCGAACTCTCGCTGCGGCAGCGCGCGTGCCTGGCGACCTTTGACCGCAAGCTGGCGGACGCGGCGCGGGCCAGCGGCGTCACCGTGTTCGGGCAACCGCACGGCGTCGCCGAACCCGTTGCGCCCTATCTGTGGCAATGACGTTTTGGCAATAGCATCTTTGCAATGACAAAGGGCGGCCCATGGCCGCCCTTTGTCATCGCCTTCAGCAACGAGACGCTTACTTCACCCCGTACTTCGTCCGATACGCCAACACGGCATCCCGGTTCTCCGCAAACGACGCATCATCCTGCAGCAGGGCCAGGATATCGGTCAGCGAGGCAATCGCCACCACGGGGATGCCGTAGGTCTTGGCCACGTCCTGCACGGCCGAATGCGGCGACAGGGCGTCGTCCGGGCCGGCGCGTTCCATGCGGTCCATCGCGATCAGCACGGCGGCCGGTTCAGCGCCGGCGGCGCGGATGATTTCCACGGACTCGCGCACCGACGTGCCGGCCGTGATGACGTCGTCAATGATGACGACCTTGCCCTTGAGCGGCGCGCCGACCAGCGTGCCGCCTTCACCGTGGTCCTTGGCTTCCTTGCGGTTGTAGGCAAACGGCACGTCGCCGCGGCCCTGCATGTCGGGGTGGCCGGCCAGCGCCACGGCGGTGGCGGTGGACAGCGGAATGCCCTTGTATGCGGGGCCGAACAGCATGTCGAACTTGACGCCGGAATCCAGCAGCGCCTGCGCGTAAAACTGCGCCAGCTTGCCAACCGAGCGGCCATTGTTGAACAGGCCCGCGTTGAAAAAATAGGGGCTGATGCGGCCCGACTTGACCTTGAAGCTGCCAAAGCGCAGAACGCCCTCGTTCAAGGCGAAACGGACGAAATCCAGGGCGGTGACGGAGGACGGGGCGGCGGGCATGCAAGGAGATCCGGTAGGTGGCAGACCCCGCATTTTATCCGCTGTCGGGGCTGTTCCATGAAGCCTTTGCAGAGTCGGTTAAATTCCTGGCACTGTCCGCCCTTTTGCGGCCGCATTACAGGAGTTTCGCTTTGCTGCGCATCACGTCGATCAACCTCAATGGCATCCGGTCCGCCTTCAAAAAGGGCCTGCAACCGTGGATGGAAAAGCACGCTGCCGACGTGCTGTGCCTGCAGGAAATCAAGGTTTCCCATGATGACCTGACCGACGAACTGCGCCATCCGCCTGGTTACACCGGCCACTTTCACCACGCCGTGAAAAAGGGCTACAGCGGGGTGGGCATCTACCTGCGAGACGCCGCCGAGCGCGTGAACAACGGCTTTGATTGTGAAGAGTTCGATAACGAAGGCCGCATCATCCGCGCCGACTGGAAGGATCTGTCGGTCATCAGCGCCTACCTGCCTTCCGGCTCCAGTGGCGACGAGCGCCAGCAGGCGAAATACCGCTTCCTGGACCGGTTCGGACCGTGGATCGACGCGTTGATGCACGAGCACAAGACGACCGGGCGCGAATTCGTCATCTGCGGCGACTGGAACATCGCGCACAAGGAAATCGACCTGAAGAACTGGAAGGGCAACATGAAGAATTCGGGCTTTCTGCCCGAAGAACGCGCGTGGCTGACGGACGTCTTCGACAAGCGCGGCTTTGTCGATGTGTTCCGCACCATCGACGACCGCCCCGATCAGTACACCTGGTGGAGCAACCGCGGCCAGGCCTGGGCCAAGAATGTCGGGTGGCGCATCGATTACCAGATCGCCACCCCTGGCATCGCGGCCAAGGCGCGCAGCGTCGCGATCTACAAGGATGAACGCTTCTCGGACCACGCGCCGTTGACGGTCGATTACGACTTCACCCTGCGGGCGTGATTTTTCTCAATTCAAATTTAGGGACATATAAGGCGCGCGTGAACGGCGGCACCGGAGTTAGTACGCTGCCCGGCGCCCTTCATGGCTAGACCAGCGGGTGCCTCTCCCTATGGAACATGCGACCCTTTAAATAGGGACGCATTAAAATTCCCTGAGTTTTCAAGCTCTCCGGGCTTGAGCGCCCTCTTCCGGACGGATAGCACCCCCCACGCCACCTAGATACGACCCCATTTTCTGCCCTTAAAAACTCGTTTGTTATCAATGCGATGGCGCGGTTTTTCGCTTTGCGCAGGGCAACATTTTGCCCCTACAATCCTCGCACCATACCGGTGCAGCATTGCACCAAGACAAACTGATAGCGCCCCAATCTGGCGCAGTTTTCGCACCTATTCGAAGCACCCCCGAGGAGATCATGGTGAAAGTGCAGAGTCTGGACGACTTCCTGCGTGGCGTCGCCGCGCGCGACCCGCAGCAACCCGAATTCATGCAAGCCGTCCAGGAGGTGATGCTCAGCTTGTGGCCCTTCGTCGAGAAGCATCCCCACTACGCCGAGCACGCCCTGCTGGAACGCCTGGTCGAACCGGAACGCGTCATCCAGTTCCGCATTTGCTGGACCGACGACCAAGGCCGCGCCCAGGTCAACCGCGGCTTCCGCATCCAGCACAGCTCCGCGATCGGCCCCTTCAAGGGCGGCATGCGCTTTCACCCGTCGGTGAACCTGTCGATCCTGAAATTCCTCGCCTTCGAACAGACCCTGAAGAACTCGCTGACCACGCTGCCCATGGGCGGCGGCAAGGGCGGATCCGACTTCGACCCCAAGGGCAAGTCCGACGCCGAAGTCATGCGCTTCTGCCAGGCGCTGATGATCGAGCTGTACCGTCACCTGGGTCCGGACACCGACGTGCCCGCCGGCGATATCGGCGTGGGCGCGCGTGAAGTCGGCTTCATGGCCGGCATGATGAAAAAGCTGTCCAACTCGACCGCCAGCGTCTTCACCGGCAAGGGCCTGACCTTCGGCGGCAGCCTGATCCGCCCCGAAGCCACCGGCTACGGCACCGTCTACTTCGCGGAGGAAATGCTCAAGCGCGTCGGCAAGTCCTTCGACGGCATGCGCGTGTCCGTGTCGGGCTCGGGCAACGTGGCGCAGTACGCCATCGAGAAGGCCATGGCGCTGGGCGCCCGCGTCATCACCGTGTCGGATTCGAACGGCACCGTGGTCGACGAAGCCGGCTTCAACCACGAGAAGCTCGTGGCGCTGATGCACATCAAGAATGACCTGCGCGGCCGCCTGGACACCTACGCCCGCCAGTTCGGCCTGCAGTACGAAGCCGGCAAGCGCCCGTGGCACGTGCCCGTCGACGTCGCCCTGCCCTGCGCCACGCAGAATGAGCTGGAACTGTCGGACGCCCAGACGCTCATCAAGAACGGCGTGCTGGCGGTTGCCGAAGGCGCCAACATGCCCGCCACGCTGGACGCCGCCAAGGCCTTCATCGCCGCGCGCGTGCTGTACGCGCCGGGCAAGGCCAGCAACGCCGGCGGCGTGGCCGTGTCGGGCCTGGAAATGGCCCAGAACTCGGCCCGCCTGTCGTGGAACCGCGAGGAAGTGGACACCCGTCTGCACGCCATCATGCGCGACATCCACGAAAACTGCGTGCGCCACGGCCACTCCGAGCGCGAGTACGTGAACTACCTGGACGGCGCCAACATCGCCGGCTTCGTCAAGGTTGCGGACGCCATGCGCCAGCAAGGGCTGTACTGATCTGCGCCAAGCGCGGCGTCCGGCAACTGACGCCGCGCCAATGCAAAGGCCGACTCGATTGAGTCGGCCTTTTTGCTTGTGGGGAATCGCAAGGAGCAGCGGCCCGGCGCTGCCAGCCTGCCGGTCAACTGCCGGTCACCGGCCTCCTGGCCACTGGCCTGCCACTGGCCTGCCACTGGCCTGCCGCGAAATCGTCAACGGCCCGCCGACAGTCGCCGCCGCAGCGCCAGCCTCAATGCTTCATGCCGCCATGATCGTGGCTCATGCCGGGATTGTGCGAGGCCGGCTTGACCTTGAACTCCACCGCCACCTCGCCCGCCTTTTCGAACTTGAGCGTGGCGGGCACGGTGGCGCCATCCTTGAACGGCGCCTTCAGCTTGATGAACATGACGTGATAGCCTCCCGGGCTGAGCTTGACCTCGGTGTCGGCGGGCAGCGCGATGCCGCCTTCGACCTGACGCATCTTGGAGACGCCGTTTTCGGTCTGCACCGTGTGCAGCTCGACGCGTTCGGCGGCGTCCGACGTCACGGACAGCAGGCGGTCCGGCGCCTTGGCGTCGTTGTCGATATCCATGTACCCCGCGCCGTTGGCCTGTCCGGGCGCCGAAGCGCGGACCCAGAGATCGTCGACTTCGACCTGGCCGACCTTGTAGTCCTTGGCCCACGCCGAACTGGCGGTGCACAGGCCGATCGCGGCGACAACGGCAAACTTGCGGATGTTCATGGGTGTCCTCCTGAGACGTTAACGGCGCCTGACCAGGCTGCGGGCGGCTGACAGCACCGAGTCGGTCAAGGCTTCCATGGCCTCGGAGTTTACCCGCCAATGCTGCCAGTAGAGCGGCACGTCCTCCCATGCACGGCCGCGCAGCAGGACGAGTTGACCGGCATCAAGATGCTCCTGCACGAGCGGCAGCGGGTTCATGGTCCAACCCAGTCCGCCCAGCGTGGCCTGCACGAAGGCGCGTGTGGACGGCACCCACCAGACCGGCGGCTCCCACGGCGCGGGGTCGGCGATCTTGTGCGCAAAACGCGCCTGCAGCGCGTCCTTGCGGTTGAAGACCAGCACCGGCGCCTGGGCCAGCGTCTGCGCGTTGACGCCCGAGGCGAAGTAGCGCTTGTGGAAGTCGGGCGTGCAGGTCGCCACATAGCGCATGCTGCCCAGCGCGTGGATGCGGCAGCCCTGCACGGGATCGGCCAGCGTGGTCACGGCGCCCAGCACGGAGCCGTTGCGCAGCAGCGCGGCCGTGTGGTCCTGGTCTTCGGACAGCATGTCCAGCGTGGCGCGGGTACGCGCCGCGAACTGCAGGGCCGCGTCGACGAACCAAGTTTCCAGGCTGTCGTGGTTGACCGCGATGGGGATGCTGGCGTGGGGCACGTCGTCGTCGCCAACGCCCAGCCGGTTCAGCGCATCGTGCTCCAGCAAGGCGGTCTGTTCGGCCAGTTGCACCAGCACCTGACCATCGGCCGTGGCCGCGGCGGGCACCGTGCGCTGGACCAGCAGCCGGCCCATCCGGTCTTCCAGCGCCTTGATCCGCTGAGACAGCGCCGACGGGCTGATCGCCAGGCGGCGTGCGGCGGCTTCGAAACTGCCTTCTTCCAGCACCGCGGCGAAGGCGGCCAGTTGCGGGTGTACCAGGTCCATGTCGGGCCTCTTCAGTTTTTCTGTACAGGATAACGAAAAACCAGCTGGCCTTAACCGGCCGCAGGCGCCACCCTGCGCGTCCTTTCCGATGTGATGGCAGTACTCATGTGGATTACCGCGGCCCTGGCCGGCCTGTTTGCGGGCGCCGGCCTGATCATCGCCATCGGCGCGCAGAATGCCTTCGTCCTGCGCCAGGGGCTGCAGCGCCGCCATGTGGGCATGGTGGTGCTGGCCTGCATGGGCGCGGACATCGCGCTGATCCTGGCCGGGGTGGGCGGCATGGGTGCGCTGGTGCTG
>DMTA01000199.1 GCA_003454835.1 Achromobacter sp.
GAGACGGCGGCAACGGGGGAGAAAATGGCCTGACCGCCGGCGGGGGCCCTCCAGGCGTCTCCTGGGCTGGCGGCGGGGGCGGGGGCGGAGGTTCTTCCGTCAACGGGGGGGCTCCGGGCGCAGACGTGTGGCCGATCCTGATCGAGGGGATCGGGGGGGCAGGCGGCATTGCCGGCGGGGCCTCCGGCGTCAACGGAGGCGATGCCAAACCGTATGAAGGTTTCGCCGCAGGCGGTGGCGGTGGCGGCGCGTCAGGCGGCGATGGCGGCCGCGGCGGGCAGTACACGCGTTTCGATACGAACGGGGGTGGCGCGGCCGGCACCAGCAATCACGGCGTCTACGTCACGGGGGCCGGCTCCGTCATCATCAACGCGGGATCCATTGTGGCGGGGCCGGTCAAACAGGACACCGCCATCAAGTACGCGGCGACCGCAAGCAATTCGACCTTGATGCTCCGTGAAGGCAGCGTGATTCAGGGGCTCGTCGATGCCACCGAATCAAGCGGCACAAACACGCTTGTCCTGGATGGCGGCGCTGCGCAGGCGTTTGACGTGGGCAAGATCGGCCCCGGCGCGCAGGGTCAGTATCTGGGCTTCGACGCATTCGAGAAGGCGTCTCACGGCACGTGGGCACTGACCGGTTCGCCTGCACTGGCGCTTACGCCTTGGACGCTTTCCGGGGGATGGCTTGCGATCACGGACGACGCGGCGCTGGGAGACACGGCGGGCGGCCTCATCTTCGAGGGCGGCGGATTGCAGCTGAACGCCAGCATCACATCGCGGCGCGATTTTCAGCTGCGCGGTGATGGCGCGGTCCACACTGCCGGCGGCACCGTGTCCGTGATGCACGGAACGATCAGCGGCGCCGGCAACCTCACCAAGACCGGGTCCGGAACATGGATCATCGAGCGCAACGATCCCGGATCGGGCATTACGCCGCCGGCGGCGCAGCTCACGTATTCCGGTGATACGCGTGTTGACGAGGGCATGCTGGTCATTCATGGCACGAGCCTGGGGCGGGCCGATCATGCGGCCAGCGTCGCCGGCGCCAGCAATGCGGCCTTGTACCTTGCCAACGGTGCAGTGCTCGACGGCCAGATGGACGGACCGAATCTCGTCATCGATGCGACGAGCCGATGGAACGTCCTGGCCGACACCCCCCCTCCCGCGACGGTAAACAATCTCAGCACCGTCAACGCGCTTCAGCTTGCGGGCAGCATCGCCTTCGCACCGCCCGACGGGGCCAACAACGAGGTCGGCCGAACGCTCTCCGCCAACAACCTGGTGGGCGCCGGCGGACAAGTCCAGTTGCACGTAAGTCCTACCGGTGCTGCGGATCATCTGACGCTGACCCAGGGCGCCACGGGGATGACCTACCTGACCATCATCACGCCTGGTGGCTTCGGAGATCCCATGGCCGGCGACGGGCTGTTGGTGGTCAAGGCCGGCGCCAGCACCGACCATGCGTTTCGCCAATCCCCCGGACAACCCACGCTGGCCGGCGCGTTCAACTACGGGCTGGTGCACGGCGCGCGAAACGGCGCAGCCGATCTGGCCAACAACTGGTATCTGTTCAGCGATGTCCGCCCCGAGGTGTCCATCTACTCGCAGTTGGGCAATCAGGCCTTGCGGCAGTCCGAGGTGGCGGTAGGTTCGTTCAACGAACGGATGGGTGCGACCGAAACACTGGCGCGAACGGTCTATCCGTATGTCTGGGCGCGATCCCTCGGCGTCCTCGAACGCCGCGATGGCGCGCCCTTGGGGATCCGGCAAGCGAACGTCGCCGTGGATTCGCGGCTGGGCGGGCTACAGATGGGAACGGACCTGTTCGTGGCCAGCAGAGGCGCCGGCCGCCGGAGCGTGGGCGTGTTCGGCACGGCAATGGCTTCCCGCAACGACGTAGCGCACTATCAGGCGTTCACGCGATCGACGGTGGCTGCCGGCCGCAGCGATCAGACCATGTATGGCCTGGGCGCCTACTACACGTTGATCGACGGCAGGGGCGGATACGCCGATTTCGTCGCGCAGGTCAGCCGGTACGGTGTGAAGGCCCATTCGCGCGGCGCGCAAGGCTTGTCTTTGCAGACGTCCGGATGGGGTGCCGCGTTGTCCGCCGAAGCCGGCAAAGCCTTCGACATCAACGACGGCAGCGGACTGCGCATCGAGCCGCAAGCCCAGGTGATGGTCCAGCACGTCAGGCTGCGCGACAGCGAAGACCGCGTCGGGCCGGTTGCGCTGCCGGGCATGCGCGCGCTGCACTCGCGTGTGAGCCTTAAGGTTTCCAAAGTCTGGGACGCGCACCCCGAGACGCGGCACCACGGCTGGCTGATGCTGAGCTATCGGCACACGCTGGGAAAATCCTCCAGTACGTACCCCACCGCCACGCAGGGCGACATCGCGTTCGACAACGATCTGGATGGGTCGCGCGTGGGCCTCACAGCGGGCTACGACCGGCGCGCGGGCAGGAACACTTTCGTCAACGTGCAGGTGCATGCCGAACAGGGCTTGGGCGGCGCCTCAGGGTTGCGGGCGGTGGGCGGCTCGCTGGGGGTGAAGTACCTGTTCTAGCAATCGCGTGAAACAGGGTGCCGTCGGATGACTGGCAGTGTCTCTAGATTTTCGCCATAGCGATCATCTGATTTTGCCCGGCAACTGATTCTTATAAATGCTTCTGCGACATCGGAGTAAACCTACTCTGGGTGAAGCCAGGGCGCATAAAGAGAATCTGAGACACCGACGACACAGGCTTGATCGCTTTGCAGCGTGCATCCGTCGTTCGATGTGATTAACCGGATTATTCAAACGCGCAACCGGCCACGCCGGTGTTCCACGTTCTTACGAGACCCAAATAGCAGTTTTGCCTGGAGCGTCACCTGATCCTCCGGCGCTATTGAATTCGTGAAGCCGCGCGTGAATCCACCACCCAGGATGAACCATTGATGTACACGGATTCTTGCTTGGCGTCGCGACATGGGGATTCGATCTCGAATCGAACCAACAAGGCGCGCGGTATCGCGCTCAAGCTTTGTTTTGGCCTGTCTCTGATCTCTCTCGGCATGTCCCATCACCCCGCTGCGCGCGCGTTGATCGTCGGCGAGGCGGGGGTAGGCGGCGCAGGCGGGGCTGCCAATGGCGGCAACGGGAGCGAAGGCGGGGATGGATTTGCCGCCCTGGATATCACTACGTCCTATACGACCTATGACGACATTGAAGGGGCGCCCGGCGGAGGCGGCGGGGGTGGCGGGGGAGGCGGACAGGGCGGCCATGTGGGAGGCGCAGGTGGCGCGGGCGGAAACGGTGGGCACGGCATCGTGATCTCGGGCGACGACGTGATCCTGCACAATGATGGCTACTCGATCAGCGGTGGCAAGGGCGGTGGGGGCGGAGGTGGCGGCGGGGGCGCCTTCGATAATACGTTGGTCAGTGACGGCGGCCGTGGTGGTGACGGCGCGGGTG
>DMTA01000304.1 GCA_003454835.1 Achromobacter sp.
GCTGGAACTGGTCGTCACCCGCAGCGGTGTGCTGACCGTGCGGCCGCTGCCGGCGGCCCGCGCGGTGACCGCGCTGGAACCCGTGGTGGTCACCGCCAACGGCGTGATTCCGCCCAGCGAAGGCACCGGCTCGTACACGATGCCGGAATCGTCGTCCGCCACGCGCATGCGCCTGACCATGCGCGAAACGCCGCAATCCGTCAGCGTCATCACGCGCCAACAAATGGATGACCAGGGCATCGTGAGCGTCGCCGGCGCGCTGGAGCAGACGCCCGGCATCACCGTCGTCCAGGACAACTCAGAAGGCTACAGCTTCTATTCGCGCGGCTTCCAGCTGCAGAACTTCCAGTTCGACGGCCTGCCCAGCCTGTCCAGCGACGGCGGCAACGTCCGCGACAACTACAGCATCACCAACACGGTCATCTATGACCGCATTGAAATCCTGAAAGGCGCGACCGGCCTGGTGAACGGCGCGGGCTATCCGTCCGGCGTCGTCAACTTCATCCGCAAGCGGCCCACGCAGGAATTTCAGGGCAGCCTGAGCGCGGGCGCCGGCTCGTGGGACCGCTATCGCAGCGAAGTCGATCTGGGCGGCCCGCTGACGGAAAACGGCAAGATCCGTGGCCGCGTAGTCGGCGCCGCCGAGACCCGCGGCAGCTACATGGATTACGCCAGCGGCAAGGAATATGTCGGCTACGGCATCCTGGAAGCCGACCTGACGCCGCGCACCAAGGCGTCCATCGGCGTGGATTACCAGCAGAACACGAACGACGGCACCAGCAACACCCATCTGCCGGCGTTCTTCTCCGACGGATCGCAGGTCAGGTTCTCGCGTTCGACCAACCCGGCGGACAAGTGGGCGTGGCGCGACCAGGACACGACCCGCGTCTTCGCGGACATCGACCACCAGTTCGACAGCGGCTGGCGCGTCAAGCTGGCCGCGGCGCATCGCAACTACAGTTCACGCGAGCTGATCTCCGGCATGAGCAGCGCGCTGATCGACGTGGACACCCACAGCATCGACCACGGCTTCTACACGGGCGGCGCGGCCCGCTTCAACACCGATTCGCGCGAGAACACCATCGACTTCCAGGCGTCCGGTCCCTACACCCTGTTCGGCCGCCAGCATGAACTGGTGCTGGGCTACAACGCCGCCCGCACGCATTCGCAATCGAACCGCTATGACGGCAACACCGATTCGCTGATCGACGACGCCTTCAACTGGAACAACAACGCCGTCGAGCCCGACATGTACGAATGGTGGCTGACGCACAACATTCTGGTGAACCAGAAGATCCTGTACGGCGCGACCGTGCTGCGTCCCACGGATCGCCTTGGTGTCATTCTGGGCGGCCGCTGGACGGACTACGAATGGAGCCTGGACGGCCGGCTGGGCAACGGCCGCAGCTCGCACTACGCCACTACCGTCGACAACAAGTTCATCCCTTACGCGGGCATCACCTACGACCTCGATGGCCGGCATACGGTGTACGCCAGCTATACCGACGTGTTCAAGCCGCAGGCGTACAACTTCGATGCCAACGACCGCCAGCTGGATCCGCTGACCGGCAAGAGCTACGAAATCGGCGCCAAGGGTGAGTATCTGGATGGCCGGTTGAACGCCAGCATCGCGCTGTTCCAGCTCAAGCAGGACAACGTCGCCGAGCTGGATCCCAGCGGCGCGTCCACGCCGTCGGGCGGCACCGCCTACATCGCGATTCCGGGCGTGACCACGCGCGGCGTCGAACTGGAGGTGTCCGGCGAAGTCATGCCGGGCTGGCAGGTGAACGCGGGCTATACCTACAGCCGTTCGCGCGACCGTGACGGCAAGCGGGTCAGCACCACGCAGCCCGAACACCTGTTCAAGCTGGCCACGGCGTACCGCCTGCCGGGCGACTGGCACCGTCTGACCGTCGGCGCGAATATGCTTTGGCAGAGCAACACGTACTTCTCGCAGGACATCGGCGAGAACAACCATCGGTTCACGCAGGACGCTTTCGGCGTGCTGGGGCTGATGGCGGGCTATGACTTCAGCAAGGACCTGCGACTGACCGTGAATCTGAACAATGTGCTGGACAAGCACTACTACTCGGGCATGGGCAGCTATAACTCGGTCTTCTACGGCGCGCCGCGCAACGTGTACGCGCAGTTGCGCTACAAGTTCTAAGGCCGATCTTGCGGGCGGGGCTCGCCGCGTGCCGCCGCCATTTCCGCCCGCAACGCCATCGCATCCGGCCGCATGGGCAGCGCCAGCCGCCCTTCGCGGTCGATGGCGCCCCATTCTCCGCCCGTGACGTAACTGTGTTCGCCGTCGCGCGTGCGTTCGACGCGGCAACCCTTGCATACCGCAGCGAGGCCGCCCTCGAAGCGGTCGACCCAATCGTAGGGCGTTGCCAGCACGCGGTTGAGTTGCTTGTCGTAGTAGGCCATGCCGCCGGCCCACGGTCCGCGCGTCAGGCCTTCCTCGAAATCGTCGGCGCCGTTGTCGAACGTGACCACGGCGACCGCGCGACCGTCGGGCCGCACCCAGTGCCACGAGCCGTTGGCCGTTGCGGGTGACAGGCCATCGTTGCCGAAATCCATGCGCGCCATCACGGCGGGACGGAATTCGACGCTGTCATTGGTGGCGCGGGCGCAGTGCTGGACGCGTTCGAGGGAGCCTTCTGCTTCCTTGTCCGCAAAGAAGCATGGAAGGTCGTATTCGATGGCGTGGCCCGAGGTCAGGGCCAGCGAGGTGAGCAAGGCGGCGATCAGCATGCGCGGCATCCTAGCATGGCGGATTCGCGCTCATCCGCCCGTCTGGTGCCCCGCAAAGCCCTTCGGTCTTTAGATGACGTGAAAGCCAAGAGCGGCTGCGCGGCGGCCTGCCGCCTCAGTTTGCCGTGGCGCCCGAGTCCTTGACCGCCTTCGCCCACGCCGCAATCTCGGTCTGGATGAACTTGCCGAATTCGACGGTGTTCACGCCGGACGCGCGCGCGCCCTCTTCCAGCAGGCGTTGCTTGACCTCGGGCGCTTCAAGCGCGCCGGTCAGGGCCTGGTTCAGCTTGGCCACCACTGCGTCGGGCGTGCCGGCCGGCGCGACGATGCCGTGCCACGACACCGCCTGAAAGCCCGGAAGGCCGGATTCTGCCATCGTCGGCACGTCGGGCATCGCGGAAGAACGCTCGGGCGAAGTGACGGCCAATGCGCGCAACGTGCCCGCCTTCACATGCGGCAGAACGCCCGGAATGGTGGTGAACATGAAGTCGATCTGGCCGCCGATCAGGTCCGTGATCGCGGGGCTGCCGCCCTTGTACGGCACGTGCGTGAATTCCAGCTTGGCTTCGCTCTTGAACATCTCGCCCGCCAGGTGCCCCGGCGTGCCGGCGCCTGCCGAACCCATGTTGGTCTTGTCGCCCTGCGAACGGATGTACGCGATCAGCTCCTGCACGTTCCTGGCTTTGACGTTGGGGCCGACGACCAGCACATTGGGCACGGTGGCCAGCAGCGTGACAGGCGTGAAGTCCTTGACCGCGTCGTACGAAATGCGCGAGTACAGCGACGGGTTGATGCCGTGCGTGCTGGCGGTGGCCAGCAGCAGCGTGTAGCCGTCCGGCGCAGCTAAGGCCACCTGCTTGGCGGCGATGGTGCCGTTGGCGCCGCCCTTGTTATCGATAACGATGGTCTGGCCGAGCGTCTTGGCGGCTTCGGCGGCGACGGTGCGCGCCAGAATGTCGGACGTGCCGCCCGCCGAATGCGGAACGGCAAGCGTGATCGGCTTGGCGGGAAAGGTCTGAGCGTGCGCGGCCGGCAAGGCCGGCGCCAGACAGGCGGCCAGCGCGCAGCGCGCCAGCAAACGAGTGCGGAACATTGATGTCTCCAGGGTTGTGGCCGGCTGCGGCGCCTCGAGCGGGCGCCGTCAGGCCGGCGATAAGGCCGGTCCGGTCAGTCCGAACCGAGCTGCAGCTTGTTGGGCTGGCGTTTTTCGATGGACCACTTCAAGAGCGCGGCCGAGCGGTAGATGCCATGGGCGAACTTGCCGTAGGGCAAGGTCAGGAACAACGCCATCACGACACCAAGATGGATCGCCAGCAGCAGCGCCATCGCGCTGCCGTCGCGGCCGGCCAGCAGCGCCAGGCCCGTCGCGCTGGTCAGGAACAACAGCACGATGAAGCCCCGGTCCATCGGCTTTTGCGCCGCGTCGCCCTGCAGGGGATGACGCTTGACATTCAGCCACAGCAAGCCGGCCGGTCCGATCAACAGACCGATGCCGCCCGCGGTGCCCAGCAGCACCGGCGCGCTCAGGATCGGATATGGCGCCTGCTGGTCCAGCAGATAGTGGTAGAGCGTGGCGACACACGTCGCGGCGAAGCACAGCATGAAGCCGTAGAACGTGAAGTGGTGGAACCGCCTGCGCCATAGCGTGAAGGCGTCGTCGGCGTTGTTGCAACCCTTGCCGTGGCCGCCGTCCAGATAGCGCAGGCGCAGCGCGTCGTGCGCCGCCTCCGCCACCGCCGCGCCCGATGCCGCCCCCGGGCTGACATTGCGCCAGAAGCGCGTCACGCCCACCGCCAGCGCCAGCATCGAAAAGCCGAACACCACGCCAAACATCAGCGCCAGCGTGTTGTGCGGGAACACGGCGTAGAAATTGCCCGCCATCGGCTCGTGGAACAGGCCGCCCGCCATCACCACCGCCAGCACCAGGAACAGCGCCAGACCGGCGGCCGTGGCCAGCGACAGCGCAAGACCATTGCGCTTGTACAGGGTGCCCAGCGCGGCGGGCCAGGCGTAGTCGGTGTACGTCTGCATCCGCACCTTGGCCATGGCTTGCGGGACGTTGACGGCAAACTCGTGCGGCGGCGCGTATTGGCAGGCGTGCAGACAGGCGCCACAGTTGTGGCACAGGTTGGCCAGGTAGTTCAGATCGGCTTTGCCGAATTCCAGCCGGCGCGTCATGGCGGGAAACACCGCGCAGAAGCCTTCGCAGTAGCGGCAGGCGTTGCAGATCTGCATGACGCGCGCCACTTCGGATTCATCGTCGGTCAGCGTTTCCGTCAACGGCTTGGCGCCGCGGGCGTGGAAATGCACCGGTTGCTCGGCCGGGGCCGGGGCCGGGCCGGACTGGCTGGTGGAAAAAGACTGCGCCTCGCGGGCCAGGGCTTCAAGCTGCTTCACGTTGCACTCCCGCAGAGTTCTGACCGAGCGCCGCGGCGGCGGCGCGGGTGCCGGCAATGCGGCCAAAGGCCGTGCCGATGGACATGCCCACGCCCGCCGTATAGCCCTTGCCCAGCACGTTGCCGGCCATCATTTCGCCCGCGACAAAGAGGTTGTCGCTGGGCTGGTCGTTGAACCGGACCGCGGCGGTGTCGTCCACCTTCAGGCCCAGATAGGTAAAGGTGATGCCAGGCCGCAGCGCATAGCCGTAGAACGGCGCGGTGTCGATCGGCCGCGCCCAGTGCGTCTTGGCGGGCGTCAGGCCTTCGGTATGGCAGTCGTCCAGCGCGGTGTGGTCGAACTTGCCCACGCGGCAGGCCGCGTTGTAGTCGCCCACCGTCTTCTCGAAAGTGGCCGCATCCAGCCCCAGCTTTTGTGCCAGCTCGGGCAGCGTGTCGGCCTTCACGCCCGGAAACACCGGCGGCATGAAGCGGCCAATCGCCTTGGCGTCGATGATGGAATACGCGATCTGGCCGGGCTGCATGGCCGTCAGCCGCCCCCAGATGGCGTAGCGCTTGGGCCAGAAATCCTCGCCCTCGTCGTAAAAACGCTCGGCATCGCGGTTAACGACCACGCCCAGCGACACGCAATCGATGCGCGTGCAGATGCCGCCGTCGTACAGCGGCGCGCGGGCGTCGATGGCCACGCAGTGCGATTGGGAGGGGTCGCCGATGCCGTCTGCGCCGGCATCCAGCATGAATTTCAGCAGCACGCCCATGTTGAAGCGCGTGCCGCGGATCAGGAAATTGTCGGCCGGCCATTCGCCGCGCTCGTTCTGCCCCCAGGCTTCGCGCAGCCATTCGCGGTTGGACTCGAAGCCGCCCGCGGCCAGCACACAGGCGCGGGCCTCGATGCGCTCGTCGCCAATGCGCGCGGCAACAAAGCGGCCGTTGTCCAGTTCCAGCGAGTCGACCGGCGCGTTGTAGCGGATCTGCACGCCCAGCGCTTCGGCGCTGCGGTAATAGGCGTTGACCAGCGCCTTGCCGCCGCCCATGAAGAACGCGTTGGTGCGTGCCACGTGCAGCGCGCCCGACAGCGGCGGCTGGAAATTCACGCCATGGCGGCGCATCCAGTCGCGACAGGTGGAGGATTCGCGGATGACCAGCCGCGCCAGGTGTTCATTGGTCAGCCCGCCCGTCACCTTGAGCAGATCCTGCCAGTATTCTTCTTCCGGATACGCGTCGATGAGCACGTCCTGCGGCGCATCGTGCATGCAGCGCAGATTGCGCGTGTGCTGCGAGTTCCCGCCGCGCCACTCTTTCGGCGCCGCTTCCAGCAGCAGCACGCTGGCNNCGTTGCCCCCACCAATCACCAAGACGTCAACCATGCCATCTTCCCCAGTTCAAGGGGCAGACTGTACGCAGCGGCGCGCCGCTGCGATATCAGGCAGGCGTCAACGGGTATTCACGATTCGTGAAGAGTGACCACCGCCCACTTGCCTTCGCGGGCCAGGGTGCGGGACACGTCGGCCAAGACCAGCCGGGCGGCCAGCGCCGCGGGCGACAGTTCCTCGTCCGACAGGCTGGCCAACAGGTTCGAGCGAAACAGATGGGCATCGTCAATGCGCGCCATCTGCAGCTGGCCGGGCGCGATGCGCGCGGTGGCCGAGCTGGGCTGGATCGTTGCCGCGCCGCCCTGCCGCACCACGTCCATCAGCAGCGACAGGCCGT
>DMTA01000480.1 GCA_003454835.1 Achromobacter sp.
TCCGACGAGCTCGCCTCCATCCTGTTCCTCTGGCTGTCCATGCTGGGCGCCGTCGTGGCGTTGCGGCGCGGCGAGCACATGCGCATGACCGCGCTGGTGAACAACGTCAGCCCCGCGCGCCGCGCGCAGCTTGAAACCGCGGCGCTGGCGGCCTCGCTGGCCTTCCTCGTGCTGATCCTGGCGCCTGCCATCGAATACGCGCATGAAGAGCACTTCATCATCACGCCCGCGCTGGAGCTGAGCAACGCGTGGCGCGCCTCGGCGATTCCGGTGGGCATGGGGCTGATGGGCATCATCGCGCTGCTGCGCCTGCTGCGCACGCAGCCCCTGCCGCAGGTCGCAATGGCGCTGGCTGGCGTGGCGGCGGTCGTCGGGCTCTTCTGGATGGCGCAGCCGCTGTTCGCGGGCCTGGGCAAGCTGAACCTGGTGATCTTCTTCGTGGGCATCGTCGCCGCCACCGTGTTTTCGGGCGTGCCGATTGCCTTCTCGTTCGCGCTGGCGACCTTCTCATATCTGGCGCTGACCACCAACACGCCGATGGTCGTCATGGTGGGCCGGCTGGACGAAGGCATGTCGCACCTGATGCTGCTCGCGGTGCCGCTGTTCATTTTCCTGGGCTCGCTCATCGAAATGACGGGCATGGCGCGCGCCATGATCCAGTTCCTGGCCAGCCTGCTCGGCCACGTACGCGGCGGATTGTCCTACGTGCTGATCGGCGCCATGTACCTGGTGTCCGGCATCTCGGGCTCCAAGATCGCCGACATGGCGGCCATCGCGCCCGTGCTGTTCCCCGAAATGAAAAAGCGCGGCGCCAAACCCGGCGACCTGGTCGCCCTGCTGTCGGCCACCGGCGCGCAGACCGAAACGATTCCGCCGTCCATCGTTCTCATCACCATCGGCTCGGTGACGGGCGTGTCGATCGCCGCGCTGTTTACGGGCGGCCTGTTGCCCGCCGTCGTGCTGGGCCTGGCCCTGTGCGGCGTGGTCTGGTGGCGCTACCGCAAGGAAGACCTGAGCCTTGTCCAGCGTTTCACCTTCAAGGAAATCGGCCGCTTCTTCATGATCGCGCTGCCCGCCGTGGCCCTGCCGTTCGTGATTCGCGCCGCCGTCGTCGAAGGCGTGGCGACCGCCACCGAGGTCTCCACCATCGGCATCGTGTACTCCGTCGTCGTGGGCCTTGTGATCTACCGGTGCTTCGACTGGGCGCGTGTCAAACCCATGCTGATCGAGACCGCCTCCCTGTCCGGCGCCATCATGCTGATCGTGGGCTGCGCAACCGCCATGGCGTGGGCGCTGACGCAATCGGGCTTCTCGGGCGACCTGGCCAAACTGATGGCCGGCATGCCCGGCGGCAGCTACGGCTTCCTGGCCGTCTCCATCGTGGCCTTCATCATCCTGGGCAGCGTGCTGGAAGGCATTCCCGCCATCGTGCTGTTCGGTCCGCTGCTGTTTCCGATCGCGGTGCAGGCCGGCGTGCACGAAGTCCATTACGCGATGGTCGTGATCTTCGCCATGGGCATTGGCCTATTCGCACCGCCCTTCGGCGTCGGCTACTACGGCGCCTGCGCCATCAGCCGCGTCGATCCCAACGAAGGCATCCGCCCGATCTGGGGCTACATCGGCGCGCTGCTGATCGGCCTGATCGTCGTTGCCGCGTTCCCCTGGTTCTCCATCGGTTTTCTGTGACGCGACGCGGCCCCTTGCGGGCCGCGTCCTCCCCGTCTCTCAGCCACCCTTTTAAAAAGATCCAACATGAGTCGTTTCCTGGGCGAGATCCGCCAACTCGGTTATGTCGTGCACGACATCGAAGCCGCCATGGACTACTGGAGCACCAAGCTCGGCGTGGGCCCCTGGTATTACAACCCCCGCGTGCCGATCGTCAATTATCAATACGACGGCGTGCGTTATGAACCGCACAACTCCGTCGCCCTGGCCAACTCCGGCTATGTGCAGGTCGAGCTGATCCAGACCCGCAACGACGTGCCCTCCATGTACCGCGACTTCCTGCAAGCCGGCCGCACCGGCCTGCAGCACGTCGCCTACTGGACCGAAAGCTACGACGCCGACCTCGAGCGCCTGCTGGCGCAGGGCTTTAAGCCCAAGATGAGCGGCGAAGTTGGCGAAAAAGGCCGCTTCATCTACTTCGACACCGAATATCACCCCGGCACCGTTATCGAGTTGTCCGAAGTGGCCGGTCCCAAAGGCCGCCTCTTCGACCTGATCCGCGAAAGCTCGGTGAACTGGGACGGCAAAGACCCCGTCCGCGCCTTCCCCGACCTGAGCCGTCTCTGATACGCCTCTGCTTCACACCGCCACCATGAATTCCCAATCGTTTACCGCCACCTACCTGATTGAAACCCCCGTCGACCCCGCCAAGGTTGCGGAGGTCATGGCCGGCGAGCAGTCCTGCGGCACCTTCACGCGCGTTCAGGGCGAAACGGACGAGCTGCGCGCCCGCGCCCGCGCGCGCATCGAATCCATCGAAACGCTGGAAACGGTCGACACGCCCAGCCTGCCCAATGCGTATCTCGCGCGTCAGCCAGGCGGCATGCCCGCCAAGTTCCAGCGCGCGCGAATTCGCATCGCATTTCCCGTGGCCAACGTGGGCGCCAACCTGCCCACGCTGGCCGCCACCGTTGGCGGCAACCTGTACGACCTGGGCGAAGTCACCGGCCTGCGGCTGGAAAGCATGGAGCTCCCCGCCAACTACCGCGCCCAATTCGACCTGCCGCAGGTCGGCATCGCGGGCACGCGCGCATTGACCGGCGTGGACAAGGGCCCGCTGGTCGGCACCATCATCAAACCCAACGTGGGCCTCTCGCCCGAGCAGACCGCGCATCTGGTGGCGCAGCTTTGCGCGGCCGGGGTGGACTTCATCAAGGACGACGAGGTGTGCGCCAACCCGGCCCACGCCCCGCTCGCCCAGCGCGTCGCCGCCGTGATGGCGGTGGTGCGCGCGCACCGCGAACGCA
>DMTA01000567.1 GCA_003454835.1 Achromobacter sp.
GGCGGCCGGTTCGCGGTCGCGGCCGATCATGCGCTTGATGCCCAGCCATTGCTGCGACCAGAACCCGCGTCCGTAGTCGCGCCCGCCCAGTTCAGCCTGCTGGTCATGGATGCCGGTGGGACCGTAGCCCACGCCAAACCGCGCGGTGCGGAACAGCACGTCCCAGATCGGAAACAGCGCGGCAAAGTTGTAGCCGCCCACCGGCCCCGGCGACGAGGCGTCGTAGGCAATGGAATGGTGGTGGCGATGAAAGCGCGGGCTGACCAGAAGGCGTTCGCCCAGCGCGCCGAAGTGCATGCGCAGGTTGGCGTGCGAGAAGCTCTGCGCCAGCTGGGTGATGGCCACCACCATGACGAACTGCGCGGGCGGCACGCCCACCAGTTGCGACACGAACACCACCAGCACGTCGCGCAGCATGTCGTCGAGCAGGTGGTTGCGGTCGTCGCTCCAGATGGTCATCTGGCGCTGGCTGTGGTGCACGGCATGCAGCGCCCACAGCCAGCCGAAACGGTGCTGCGCGCGATGGTAGAAGTAGTCCACCGCGTCGAACAGCAGCAGGTAGATGATGAGGCTGACCCAAGCCTTGTCGGTCACGCCCGGCCAATACTGATCCAGCTGGAACGGCGCAAAACCCCACACGTGCAGCTGGCCGAAGATGCTGTCCCAGAACGGGTCGATGGTGAAGAACAGCAGCAGCCGGAAGGCGCCCAGGCGGTGGATCAGCGTATAGAGCACGTCGATGCCGATCTGGCGGCGGTCGGTCATCGGTTCCACGGGACGCAGGCGCTGCATGGGCCCCAGGACCAGCACCAGCACCGCGATCTGGATCAGCCCCACCAGCAGCCACATGGTGGCGTCGTAGGCGTCCTCGATGAAGTTGCTCAGGCCCAGGTGGAACAGCGCGGGCTGAATCGCCGTCTCGAAGAGCCATTGCTGGCTGTCCCCGAAGAGTTGGCTAAGCGTATTCATGATCAGTGATGCGTGGCGATCCAGTCGCGGTAGGACGGATGGGTGTTCAAGGTAGCGAAACAATAGCCCTTGCGCTGCAAACCTTCAATCAGCGGTTCCAGCACGGCGGGCGCCCACGGATCCTGGCGAGACCAGATGCCCAGGTGGGCGAGCAGGATGTCGCCGGGCTTGATGGTGCGCAGCGCCTGGTCCAGCAGCTTGGCGTTGGGGTATTTGTCGCTGGGCAGCTCGTCGCCCAGGAAACCAGCCGGCGACCAGCCTACGTGCTCGAAGCCGCAGGCCTTGGCCGCCTTCAGCAGCGCAGGCGAGGTCTTGCCGCCGGGCGCGCGGTACAGCGGCAGCATGTCCTTGCCCGTCATCTGGTGGAACCGGGTGACGGGGCGGCGGATTTCGGCGCAGTATTGCTCGGCGGTCCACTCGGCGCGCTTGCCGGCGTCGGGCCCGGCGCTGGGCTTGACGCGGAACTTGCCGCCCGGCAGGTCGCCCTGCCAGTAGACGTGGTCGTAGGTGTGCGAGGCAAAGGCGTGGCCTTCGGCGGCGCGCGCCTTCCACCAGGGCGCCCACACGTCGTCCAGGCTGGCGCCGTCGGTCAGCGTGCGCTCGTTGGCCAGAAAGAACGTGACCTTGACCTGATGGCGGGCCAGCACGTCGGCCACCAGCGGCGCGACGCCCATGTGGCCGGTGTCGAACGTCAGGTAGACAGGCTTGTCGCAGGTGGCCTGCGGGGCCGCGCCGGCCATGGAGGTGGCCAGCGCCAGGCACAGGACCGCGGACCGGGCTTTGCCCTTAGCGGGTCGGCGCATGGTTCAGCGTCCACACGCCGTGCGGCGACTTGCCGACCGGCACCTGATTGACGACCTTCTTCTGCTCCAGATCCACCACGGTCAGCTTGCGCGCCCAGCGCGAGGTGACCAGCAGCGTCTTGCCGTCGGCCAGCACGTCCATGCAGTCCGGACCGCCAGGCACCGGGAAGGTGTCGACGACGGCGAGCGTCTGCAGGTCGATGCGGCTGATGGAGTTGGCGGTGCGGTTGCTGACGAACAGGTGGCGGTGGTCGCCCTGCGCGCGGAACGCGTGCGCGCCCGCCGCGGTTTCGATGCGCTTGACCAGCTTGGCCGGGCCGTTGCTGACGTCATAGGCTTCCACGTAGGAGTCGCCGGTCAGCGCGACCAGCAGCGTCTTCTGGTCGGGCGTCAGGAACACGTCGGCCGGCGTCTTGCCTGTGGACACCGTCCACTTGGGCGTCTGCGTGGCCAGGTCGATGGCGATGAGCTGGTCACTGTCCTGCAACGAGACGTAGGCCGTCGTGCTGTGCTTGTCGATCATGATGTGGCTGGGCGTCTTGCCCGCCTGGATGCGCTTGACCAGCGTCAGGTCAAAGCCCTTTTCGAGCGGCTTCCAGGTATAGATGTCGATGTGGTCCAGCCGGTTGGCCGCCGTGACGAACCACTTCATGTCCGGCGAAAACTGCAGCTGGTAGGGATCGACGATGCCGGTCAGCGTGCGCTGCACTTCGCCCGTCTTGGGATCCATCAGGGTGATGGAATCGCCGGTGGCGTTGGCGATCATCAGCGACTTTTCGTCGGGCGTCAGATACAGGTGATGCGGCTCCTTGCCGGTGGGCACGCGCCGCACTTCCTTGTAGGTGGCCGGATCGATGATGCTGACGTTGGCGTCCAGGGAATTCAGGACAAAAATCGGGGCGGAAGCCGCCGCGGCGCTAAGCGCCATCCCCACGCCGAACAGGGCGTAGCGGACAAAAGACATGGGGTTCAATTTGGAGATCCGGCAAGGGAAAATCGGGCAGGCACCCGGTGCTCGCCATTTTAGGCACAGGCGCCTGACAAATGGGTCACAGGTGATGCCGGGAACGTGGCGCGACGGCGGGCCTTGACGCCAAACATGCACGCTTGTTGCGACCCAGCAACAAGCATCCGAACCGCGCCCGGATTGCGTCCGAAATGCGCCCACTTCAGGCCCCATTTTTCGCCGGGGATTCGACCGAACCGCACGTGAAAAAGGCGCCTGAAATGCGACGGGGGAGCCCGCGATATGGCCCCGAAAAACCTACTTTGCGGACGACGGCTGTCCGTTCGCGTCGACCCAGTTCCCCGCGCGGATGTCGGCTTCCCGCAAAGCCGCCGCGCGTAGGGCCGAGGACGGTCCCAGATCGCTCTCCAGCACGCCGCCTTCCGGACCCACGACAAACGTGCCGATGCCCGTGTGTCCGTATCGCGCGGGCCACGCGACGATGCGGTACGCCTTGTCCGAGCCGCCGGGCAGGATCTTGTAGCGATAGCCGAAGTACGCGTCGTCCGCGGGCACGTCGGGCCCCATGGCCAGCGCATCGGGGCCGAAGGCCTGCTGCGGCGCGCCCGGCACGTCAGGCCAGTACAGG
>DMTA01000395.1 GCA_003454835.1 Achromobacter sp.
GCCTTCCGGCGTCTGGCGCAGACATGTGCGGGACAGCACGGAAAGGTTGATAACGAGACAAGGGCGCGCCGGGCGCGCCCGGGGCGCAAGCCCGCACGCCGCGCGGTCCAATTGGTTCGCCGCGTCCGTGCTCAGCGTATTGGGAGAAGACGCTTGACCTTGGATCTACTGCCTCTCGCCTTGGTGGACGGCGTGGCATACGCCAGTCTGCTGTTCCTGGTATCGATGGGGTTAACCCTGGTGTTCGGTGTGATGGGCATCTTGAACGTCGCCCACGGCGCGTTCTACGCCTTCGGCGGTTATGCCGCGGCGAGCCTCGTCATGTTCGTTGCGCCCAAGACAGACTCTCCCATCCTGCTGTTCGCGGCGCTCTTCGTGGCAGCCATCGCCGTCGGACTGCTGCTGGGCAGCATCATGGAATTCGTCCTGATCCGCCGGGCCCAGAACTACGACCCCATCCTCAAGCTGCTGCTCACCTTCGGCGCCTTCCTGATGTTGGAAGACATCCAGCGCCTGCTGTGGGGCGCGCAGCCCTACAGCGCCAGCGAAGTCGTGAACCGGCTGGGCAACATCGAGATCGGCGACATCACCTACACGACATATCAGCTTGTCGTGGTCCCGGCCACCGCGCTGCTGGCCTACGTGTGCCTTGAGTTCTTCCTGCGGCACACCAAGCTGGGCAAGCAGACGGTGGCCACCACGCACCACCGCGAAGTCGCCACATCGCTCGGCATCAACGCCAAGAAGATCGGCTACGTCACCTTCGTGATCGCGACCATCCTGGGCGCGCTGGGCGGCGCGCTGGCTTCGCCCACGACATCGCTGGTGCCGGGCGCCGGCACCGACATGACGGTGCTGTCGTTCGCGGTGGTCGCCACGGCCGGTCTGGGCCAGATCACCGGCGCGCTGATCGCCGCGCTGCTCATCGGCATCATCCGCGCCATCGCCGTGTATGCGGCGCCGGAGCTGGAAGTCGCCGTGCCCTACATCATCATGGTGCTGGTGCTCATCATCCGCCCGCACGGCCTGTTCACCGTTGCTCAAGCGAGGACGATCTGATGAAAGTCCCTGTCCTCAGCCTGCTGGCCGCGTTGTTCACGCTGTTTCTTGGCTACACCTATTCCTGGACCATCACGCCCATCGTCATCGGCCTGACCTACGCGATTGCCGCGCTGGGCGTGTCGGTGATGGCGCGCGCTGGCCAGATCTCGTTCGGCCACGCCATGTTTGCGTGCATCTCGGCGTACACCGTGGCGTTTCTGGCCAAGGCCATGCCCGGCCTGGACGCGCTGGTGCTGATCCTGGCTGGCGTCGTCGCCAGTTTCGTCGCCGCCGTCGTCATCGGCCTGTTCGTGGTGCGTTACCGCGGCATCTTCTTCGGCATGTTGAACCTGGCGCTCAGCATGGTGCTGTTCGCGCTCTTGGGCAAGCTCTACACGCTGACCGGCGGCTCCGACGGCATGCGCATCGTGCGCCCGACCATGGCCGGCATCGTGATGGAGCGCGAATCCTTCGAACGCGCGCTGCTGGTGCTGACGCTGGTCCTGTCGCTGGTGCTGGCGTGGTGGGTGCAGCGTTACTTCCGCTCGGGCAGCGGCCAGGCGCTGTCGGCCATCAAGACCAACGAAACGCGCATCGAATACCTGGGGTTTTCCGC
Organism: Achromobacter sp.; assembly: GCA_003454835.1. Taxonomy (GTDB): domain Bacteria; phylum Pseudomonadota; class Gammaproteobacteria; order Burkholderiales; family Burkholderiaceae_B; genus Achromobacter. The sequence continues at coordinate 1,658 of DMTA01000395.1, forward strand.
CTACTTCATCATGTGGAAGGGCTACCTGCTGTCGGCGGTCGTGGTCGGATTCTCGGGCGCGATCCTCGCGCTGATGCAAGGGCTGGTCACGCCGGAAATCGGCTCGTGGCTGCGCTCCGGCGAATTCGTCTTCATCACCATCCTCGGCGGCGCGGGTCATGCCGCTGGCGCGTTCCTGGGCGCGGTGGGCTTTGAATCCGTGAAGCTCGTGTCCGCCGCCTATTTCCCCGGTCTCTGGCAGTTCCTGTTGGGCCTCACGCTGATCCTGGTCATCTTCATGTTCCCCACGGGCTTCGTGGGCCAGATCACCAAGCGCATCAAGTCGCGAGAACGTGCGCAGCGGCGCGCGCAGGCGCCCGTGCAGGTCGCGGCAAGGAACTGACGATGAAACCCCTCATTCAAACCACCGACCTGTACCTGGCCTTTGGCGGCGTGGTGGCCGCCGACAACATCAACTTCGAACTGCACGAAGGCGAACGGCTGGCGGTGATCGGCCAGAACGGCGCGGGCAAGACCACCTTCATCAACATCTGCACGGGGTACCTGACGCCCGCCAAGGGCAAGGTCTACTTCGACGGCAAGGACGTTACCGCCATGGCCCCGCGCAAGATCGTGCGGCTGGGCATGGGGCGCTCGTTCCAGCTGCCGCAACTGTTTACCGAGCACACCGTGCGCCAGTGCGTGCAGATCGCGGCCGCGCGACGCAACAAGGAATTGAGCTGGTTCCGGTCGCTGGAAAGCACCATCGACGCGCGCGAGGTGGACGCCACGCTGGACCTGGTGGGCCTCTTGCCCGACGCCGACGAAGCCTGCATCGAGCTGCCCGAAGGCAAGCGCAAGCTGCTGGACGTGGCGATGGCGCTGGCGTTGCAGCCCAAGCTGCTGATCATGGACGAGCCCACCAGCGGCGTCGCGTCGGAAGACAAGTTCGCGCTGATGGAGACCGTGATGCACGCGCTGGACGAGCGCCGCGTGACGAGCTGGTTCGTCGAGCACGATGTGGACATCGTGTCGCGCTACGCCACCCGCGTGGCGGCGTGGATCGCCGGCAAGGTGGCCGCCGACGGCTCGCCCGAGGAAGTCTTGAACAATCCGCAGATCAGAAGCGAAGTGCTGGGGGCCTGAACCATGTTGAACCTATCGGCCATCAACGTCGACCTGGCGGGCAATCGCATCCTGCGCGACGTCAGCGCCAACTTTGAAGCGTCGCGCACCATCGGCATCGTCGGACGCAACGGCGCGGGCAAGACCACGCTCTTGCGCACCATCATGGGCCTGACGCGCATCCGCTCCGGCAAGATCGCGTTCGACGGCACCGACCTGACGTCGCTGCCCGGCCACAAGCGCGCGGCCATGAAGGTGGGCTACGCGCCCGAGGATCGCGTCATCTTCCCAACCATGACCGTCGAGGAAAACCTGCACCTGCCGTGCGAAGTGCAGGGCCAGTCCAAGGTCGAGATCCAGGCCCGCATGGACACCGTGCTGAAGGTGGTGCCGCAGCTGGAGCCCATGCTCAAGCGGTCCGGCTCCGCGCTGTCGGGCGGGCAGGGCAAGATGGTGGCGCTGGCGCGGGCCGTCATGGTCGGCACCCGGCTTTTGATGCTGGATGAACCCTTCCAGGGGCTCGCGCCCAAGCTGGCGCGCGACTACACCGAGGCGCTGGGCCGGCTCAAGGAAATGCAGCCCGACCTGTGTGTGGTCATCACCGAATCCAACGTGAAGTTGCTGGGCGACATTCCCGACCAGATATGGACGATCGAGCGCGGCTCGATCACGCTGAACTGATACCCCACGGAGACATTCCCATGACGCAGATGATTATCGGCGGCCGCCAGGTCGACGCCCAGGACGGGCGCACGATCGAGGTCGTTTCCCCCGTAGACGGCGAGGTGTTCACCACCATCCCGCGCGGCCAGCAGGCCGACGTGAATGCGGCGGTGCAGGCCGCCCGCGATGCGCTGGAAGGCGAATGGGGCGACATGACGGCGCTGGAACGCGGCCGCCTGCTGATGCGCCTGGGCGAAAGCGTGCTGGCGCACCACGAGGAACTGGCGCAGCTGGAATCGCGCGACACCGGCAAGCCCATGTCCACCGCGCGCGGCGACATCACCGTGCTGGCCCGTTACTTCGAGTTCTACGGCGGCGCTGCCGACAAGGTGCACGGCCAGACCATCCCGTTCCAGAAAGACTACTCGGTGCAGCTCATCCGCGAGCCGCTGGGCGTCACCGCGCACATCATTCCGTGGAACTACCCCGCGCAGATGTTCGGCCGCAGCGTGGCGCCGGCGCTGGCCATGGGCAACGCGGCTGTGGTCAAGCCCGCCGAGGACGCCTGCCTGTCGATCATCCGCGTGGCCGAACTGGCGCTGGAAGTGGGCTTTCCGCCGGGCGCGCTGAACATCGTGACGGGCCTGGGCGAAGAGGCCGGCGCCGCGCTGTCGCGCCATCCCGGCATCAACTTCATCACCTTCACCGGCTCGAACGAAGTCGGCGTGCTGGTTCAGCAGGCCGCCGCGCTCAATGCGGTCAAGTGCGTGCTGGAACTGGGCGGCAAGTCGGCGCACATCGTGTTTGACGACGCCAACTACAAGCTCGCCATTCCGGCCATCGTCAAGGGCATCGTCCACAACACCGGCCAGACCTGCACGGCGGGCAGCCGGCTGCTGGTGCAAAAAGGCATCTACGACGACTTCATGAAGGCGCTGGGCGAGGAATTCTCGAAGGTGCGCGCGGGCACGCCGGACATGGACCTGACCTGCGGCCCCGTCGTCAACAAGGCGCAGTACGACCGCGTCAACCGCTACATCGCCAAGGGCCTCTCTGAAGGCCTGCAGGTCGCGGCCGAAGGCGGCATCGCCGACGGCGTTCCGCAGGGCGGCTTCTTCGTCAAACCCACGCTCTTTGCCGCCACCAGCCATGACAGCGACCTGCTGACACAGGAGATCTTCGGCCCCGTGCTGGTCGCGCTGCCCTTTGCGGACGAGGCCGAGGCCATCCGCCTGGCCAACGCCACCGACTACGGCCTGCTGGGCGCGGTGTGGACCGAAAACGGCGGACGCCAGCAGCGCGTGGCGCGCGGCATCAAGTGCGGCCAGGTCTACATCAACGGCTTCGGCGCGGGCGGCGGCGTCGAGCTGCCGTTTGGCGGCGTCAAGAAAAGCGGCCATGGCCGGGAAAAAGGCTTCATCGCGCTGGAAGAGATGAGCACGACCAAGACCCTGATTCAGTTCTATGGCGAGTGATCGCCGCGCATCATACGGAGACAGAAAATGAGCCAGTTGCAAGGCAAGGTTGCGATCGTCACGGGCGGGGGCAACGGTTTCGGCGAGGGCATCGTCAAGTTGTACGCCAAGGAAGGCGCCAAGGTCGTGATCGCGGACATCAATAAAGAGGCCGCCGACCGCGTGGCTGCTGAAGTCGGCGATGCCGCGCTGGCGGTGAAGGCCGATGTGTCCAGCCGCGCCGACATCGACAACGCGGTGCGCGCCGCGCTCGACAAGTTCGGCGCCGTGGACATCGTCGTCAACAACGCCGCCATCACCCACAAGAACCAGCCGATGCTGGACGTGGACGAAGCCACCTTCGATCGCATGTTCGACATCAATGTGAAGTCGATCTATCACATGGCGCAGGCCGTCGTGCCCGTGATGCGCAAGCAGAAGCGCGGCGTGATCCTGAACATCGGGTCGACGGCCGGCATCCGTCCGCGCCCCGGCCTCAGTTGGTACAACGCGTCCAAGGGCGCGGTCAACGTGCTGTCCAAGTCGATGGCCGTGGAACTGGGCGGAGAGGGCATTCGCGTCAACGCCATCTGCCCGGTCATGGGCGTGACCGGCATGTTCGAACTCTTCATGGGCTTGCCGGACACCCCCGAGAACCGCGCGAAGTTCGTGTCGACCATTCCGCTCGGCCGCTTCTGCCAGCCCTCCGACGTGGCCGCGGCCGCGCTGTTCCTGGCCAGCGATGCGGCCGAGTTCATCACCGGCGTGGAATTTCCTGTCGACGGCGGACGCACGGTATAGGTTTGGACGCCGGCTCGTCGCGGGGTCGCGACATGCCGGATGCCGCGACCGCCCGCGGTCCGGATCACTTCTGTGGATGAAGACGCATGAAAATCAAAGCGGCGTTATTGCGGCAAGTGGGGGTCGACGGACCGTACGCGCAGACCCGGCCCCTGACCATCGCGGATATCGAGCTGGACCCGCCCGGGTTCGGCGAGGTGCTGGTCAGAATCCGTGCAGCGGGACTTTGCCATTCGGACCTGTCCGTCATCAACGGCGACCGGCCGCGTGGCGTGCCCATCGTGCTGGGGCATGAGTCATCCGGCGAAGTCGTCGAAACCGGGCCGGGCGTTTCGGACCTGAAGGCCGGCGATCACGTCGCGATGGTGTTCGTGCCCAGTTGCGGCTGCTGCAATCCCTGCATGGAAGGCCGGCCCGCCTTGTGCGAGCCCGGCGCGGTCGCCAACACGAAGGGCACGCTGCTGGGTGGCGAGCGCCGCCTGCACATCGGCGACGAATACATCAACCATCACACCGGCGTGTCCTGCTTCGCGGAATACGCCGTGGTGTCGCGGCGGTCGTGCGTCAAGGTCAACGTCGAACTGTCCCACCGCGAGGCCGCGCTGTTCGGCTGCGCCGTGCTGACTGGCGCCGGCGCGGTCATCAACCGTGCGCGAATCAAGATGGGCGACACGGCCGCGATCGTGGGGTTGGGCGGCGTGGGACTGAGCGCACTGCTGGCCGCCGTTGCCGCGGGCGCGCGCCGCGTGGTCGCCATCGATCTTAGCGACGAAAAGCTTGCGCTGGCCAAGGAGCTGGGCGCCACGCACCTCGTCAACCCGAAGCAGATCAAGACCGACGACGACCTCATGGATCTGGCCGGCGGCCGCGTGGACTTCGGTTTTGACATGGCCGGCGCCGTGCCGGCCTTCGAGACCGCCTACAAGCTCACGCGCCGGGGCGGCGCCACGGTGACGTCCGGCCTGCCCAACCCCAAGTTCAGCTTCCCGCTGTCGCTGTCGCAGATGGTGGGCGAAGAGCGCGAGATCCGGGGCAGCTACCTGGGCTCGGGTGTGCCCGCCATCGACATCAGCCGCTACATCGACCTGTACAAGGCCGGCCGTCTGCCGGTGGACCGGATGATGGGCCAATCGTTTTCGCTGGACCAGATCAACGAGGGGTTCGATCACCTCGCCACCGGCGGCAGCCTGCGCGACGCCATCGTTTTCTAAGGGCACAGACCCGATCAACAACACTGGAGACAACACCATGAAGACCTCAAGACTGGCGGCCCTCCTGGGCGCCACCCTGCTGTCGGGCCTGGCCACGCTGGCCATCGCCGCCGACAAGCCCAAGGAACTGAACGTCGGTATCTCGACCTTCCTGTCGGGCTCGGCGTCCGTGTTCGGCGTGCCTGCCCGCGACGCGGCCGACATCCTGATCGAAGAGATCAACGCCAACGGCGGCATCGACGGCGTGAAGATCGTGCCCAGCTACATCGACGAAGGCGGCGGCGGCGAGAAGCTGCTGTCCGAATACCGGCGCCTGGCCGAAGGCGGCACGCGCGTAATGCTGTCGGCCATTTCCAGCGGCCACTGCAACATCGTCGCACCCGTGGCCGAGGACCTGAAAGTGCTGAACGTGCTGTGGGACTGCGGCACGGAAAAGGCGCTGGAAGGCAAGAAATACAAGTACGTGGTGCGCACGCAGGCCAACGCCACCACCGAGATGGTCGCGCAGGTGCTGTACCTGATGAAGGTGAAGCCCGACTTCAAGACCATCGCCATCGTCAACCAGGACTACGCCTGGGGCCGCGACTCGCGCGACATCTTCCTGGCCGCGCTCAAGAAGTTCAAGCCCGACGTCAAGGTCGTTGCCGAGATGTTCCCCAAATTCGGCGCCGCCGATTTCTCCACCGAAATCAGCCGTCTGCAGGCGCTGCGTCCGGATGTGATCGTCTCAACGTCGTGGGGCGGCGACCTGGACAACTTCGTGCGCCAGGCCTCGCAGCGCAACCTGTTCAAGAACTCCACCTTCGTGCTGTCGCTGGCCGAAAGCTCGCTGGAACGTCTGGGCAACGCCCTGCCGGAAGGCGTCCTGGTCGGCGCGCGTGGCGACCATTACTTCCTGCATCCGGAAACCAAGGACGATCCCAAGCACCAGGCGTTCGTGAAGAAATTCCACGACAAGACCGGCGCCTATCCGATCTACTCGGTCTATCACATGGTGCAAGGCATCAACGGCCTGAAGGCCGGCTACGAAAAGGCCATCAAGGACAACGGCGGCAACTGGCCCACGCCTGAACAGGTGGCGGCCGCGATGCACGACGTGAGCTTCAAGGGGTATGGCCGCGAGATCCAGATGCACCGCGCCGATGGCCAGGCGTTGGAAGCGCAGCTGTTCGGCGTGACCAAGAAGAGCGACAAGTACCCGTTCAAGGTCCTGGCCGACATCACCATCGTGCCGGCTGAACTGGTCACGCCCGGGGTGACGGATACGTCGATGGCGTGGATCGAAAAGAGCCTGACGCCTGATGTATTGAAGAGCGATCAGATCAAGGTGTTCCCGAACTGATCGGGACGGACAGCGCAAGCAGCAGTGTGTGGTGCAGGGATAGCCCCGGCGTGCGCGCCGGGGCGTTTTTTTTGGGCGGTTTAGGTGCGTTGCCCAGTGTCTCTGTCAGGCACACCAGTAGCGCTATGATCCACCGACTTGCGCCCGGATAAGTCCGGGTTGTACACCCTAACGAGTTAGCGCAATGGAAAAGACGATGCCAGATTTGAATATCGCTGAGATCTTTTATGAGTCGGGCGAGATTCAGTACAGATATACACGGTATCTATCAGAGGATAGTTCATGCTGGGTGCGCCACGGCTTGTTCAAGGCGTACCATCCAAACGGTAACGTCGCTTCGCCAGGACACTATCAGGACGGTGCCGAACATGGTGCTTGGCGCGATCTTCATGCCAATGTCGGAAAGGCTGCGCAAGGCAATTACGACCAAGGTAACGAGGTCCGAGTGTGGAAGTTCTGGGGTGAAGACGGTACGCCAAGCGACCGATAATTGTTGCCATCAAATGACCGGGCGTCTCGGCGAAGCTTCAGCCACCCGTGCCGCGTCAGACACGGCTGTTGGCGAAGTGGTCTCTCAGCATTGTCAATTAGGGGCGGTGATGAAAAAAAAGGACGAGATTTTTTTTCTAGTTAGTTTGCTTAAGGTGTTTGACCTGGACTATATGAGCGACGAGGATGCCACGACGTTGCGTAGCCTGGATGTGAACAACTCAGAGGATGTTATTCGGGCTGTGCAAGTATTTCTGATGCCTGAGTGGCCCACGTACCCAAAAACGGCGCGCGATCGGCTGCTCAATGTTTTACGCAAGTCCGTTTCAGATCCAACTGAAAACTTTGTTGAATTATTCGACCAAGTCGGGCTTGCATTTGAAGACGAACTCACGGACCGTCGAGCTTTCATGGCTTCGATGTTGACAGTAATAGAAGGTGAAACGGTTCAAGATGAACGTGGTGGCAACGCCATCTCAGGCCAGAAACGTCAATCTCCAGACGTCTGACACGCTTGAACCACCGCGGCAATCCCAGCATGCTCTCTCCCGGGTGTCTGACACCCGGAACAACCACCTGGCCGCCTACAGCTCCAACACCACCTTCTTCCCCGCACAAGACCGCGAGCAGCAGGCCATCATCTTGTTGTTCGCCTCGCGTTCCGCGCGCGTCAGCACCACGTCGCGATGGTCGATGTCGCCTTCCAGCACGCGCACCTCGCACGATCCGCACAGCCCTTCCTCGCAATCGCTCTGCACATCGATGTTGGCGCCGCGCAATGCGGTCAGCAGCGTCTGGTCCGCAGGCACGTTGAGGACAATCCCCGAATCCTTCAGCACCACCTCAAAGGCCTGTTCCTTCGACGGGTCCAGCGTCCCCAGCGTGGAATGGAAGTGCTCCACCCGCAGCGTATCTTCCGGCCATGCCGCGCAGCAGCCGGCCAGGGCATCCAGCAGACCCTGCGGACCGCATGCATAGACCTGCGTGCCGGCGCGCGGCTCGGCGAGCAGGGCGGCATAGTCCGCGCGAGTGCCCTCGTCTTTGACGTGCAGATGCAGGCGATCTCCGTGCAGCGACGCCAGTTCGTCCGCCAGCGCCATGCAAGCGCGCGAGCGACCGCTGTAATGCAGTTCGTAGTCCAGCCCCAGCTCCCGCGCACGCCGCGCCATGGCGCTGATGGGCGTGATGCCGATGCCGCCCGCGATCAAGATGAGTTTTGCAGCCGTTTCGTCCAGACGGAAGTGATTGCGTGGTCCACGAATGCGCAGGCGCGCGCCGGGCGTGGCGTTCGCGTGCATCCAGGCGGAACCGCCGCGGCCATTTTCTTCGCACAGCACGGCAATTTCAAAGACGCCGGTCTCGGCCGGATCGCCGCACAGCGAATACTGACGTGACAGGCCGGTATCGCCGCATTCGACGTCGATGTGCGATCCGGGCGACCAGCGGGGCAGGGGCTTGCCGTCCGGCGACACCAGGCGCAGCCGCACGATGCCGTCGGCCGCCGCTTCTGCGCTGTGCACCACGACCGGCCGGGTGATGGCGTGTGAGGACGGCTCGCCAATGCGCACGGGGTGCCTGTTCTCCAGCAACGAAGGATTCGCACGTTCCGGATTCTGCGCCGGATCCCATTCAACCCAGAGATGTTCCGGGCCGCGGAACGAGGTGTTGGGGACATACGTAAACGCCTGTTCCGCCAGCTTCAGATGGGGCAGGCGGCGCGTCAGCTCTTCCAGGAAGATCTGCATCTCCATGCGCGCCAGATTCTTGCCCATGCACTGGTGCGAGCCATACCCGAAGGTGAGCTGGTCGCTGGCGTTTTCGCGGCGGATGTCGAAGAGGTCGGCGTCTTCAAACTGGCCCTCGTCATGGTTGGCCGACGAGGTCACGATCAGCAGCTTGGAGCCGGCCGGAATCGCCACGCCCGCGATCTCCACGTCGCGCGTCGCCAGCCGCCGCCAGGCAGCCACTGAGCCGTTGTGCCGCAGGCATTCCTCGACCGCGTTCGGGATCAGGTTCGGATCCTCGCAGATCTCGCGCCAGGCCTGGGGATGCTGCAGCAGCAGCTTGATCGCGTTGGCCGACGCGTTGGCGGTGGTCTCGTGCGCCGCCACGATGCCGGCCATCATCATCGAATGCAGGTACGAGTCGGTGACCACCTCCGGATGGGTCTGCTGCTTGCGCAGGCCGTATTGCATCCAGCCGGGGCCGGACGGGTCCTGCCGCATCTTGTCCAGGATCTTGCCGGCCAACTGCCAGAAATTGCCGACCGCGTGGGCGACGGCAACCTGTTCTTCCGGCTTGGGCCGGCCCCAGGTGTTCACCGTGTGCGCGATGGAATACTGGCGCAGCAGATCCATGTCTTCTTCGGGCACGCCCAGGAAGTGCAGGGCCACGGTCAGCGGCACTTCCCACAGCATCTGGTCCACGAGATCGGCGCGGCCGTCGTCGATGAAGCGGTCCACGTATTCGCGCGTCAGGCGTCGCACCATCGGTTCGTGGTGCTTCAATTCTTCAGGCGTGAACGGGTCCATCAACACGCGGCGGCGCGGCATGTGCGCGGGCTCGTCCTCGTTCACCAGCGTGCGATTCATGGCGTAGCCGTACGACGCCAGCACCGCGTTGGCCTCCGGCCCCGTCGGCGTGATCTTCTCCAGCGCGATGGACGGGCTGAAGGTGATGTTGTCGCGGAAGATCGCCTTGATGTCGTCGTAGCGCGTCACGACCCAGTAACCCAATTGCGGGCTGTAGAACACCGGCTCTTGCTCGCGCGCCCAACGCACGTATTCCGGCGGGTCCTGCTGATAGCCGTCGCCAAAGGGATCGAACGCGGCGGCGCGCGCGCTGACCGGACAGCCCGTCGGGCTCTGCGCCGCAGCCAACGCGGCGTGATCGATGGGACAGCCCGAGGGGCGCGGGGTGGCGGATGCTTGGTTCATGAGGTCGTTCCGTGTGTTCGTCTTGCGGGCCCGCCGCGGGTTCGGCGTTTGGTGCGCGGCATACGATGTGCGGCGGGCCGGTGATGCGGGGTTCAGCGTGATGCCGTGAGCGTGATCCTCAGTCCAGCGTGATGCCCAGATCCTTGATCAGCTTCTGCCAGCGGGCGCGCTCGGCGGTCAGCATCTCGGCGTACTGCGCAGGCGTGTTGCCGATCGGCTCGATGCCGAACTCCACCAGACGCTGGCGCGTGGCCGGGTCATTGATGGTCGCGACCACTTGCTTGTTCAGCGCATCGATCACGGGCTTGGGCGTCGCGGCCGGCACCACCACGCCAACCTGCGCCGCGGCTTCCACGTTCTTCAGGCCGATTTCGGCAAAGGTCGGCACGTCGGGCAGTTGCGGCAGGCGGGTCGGATTGGCGACCGCCAGCGCCTTCACCTTGCCGCCGTTGATGAAGCCGGCGCCAGCGGCCAGATCCACCATCATCGCGGGCACCTGCCCGCCGGCCACGTCCGCCAGGGCGGGTGACGCGCCGCGGTAGGGCACGTGCGTCAGGGTCAGACCCGCTTCAACCTTCAGCAATTCCATCGCCAGGTGGTGCGGGCTGCCCGCGCCGGCCGACGCGTAATCCAGGCCTTCCTTGCGCGCCTTGGCTTCCGCCAGGAATTCCTTGGCCGAGTTGACCTTCATGGCCGGACCCACCACCAGGATCATCGGAAACCGTCCCATCAGCGTGACGGGCGCCAGATCCTTCGCCGGGTCGTACGACAGCTTCTTGTAGAGGGCCGGGTTGAACACCAGCGTGCCGTTGTCGGCGGACAGCATCGTGTAGCCGTCGGCCGGGGCGCGCGCCGTTTCCGACGCCGCAATCGCCGTGTTGCCGCCCGGCTTGTTCTCGATCACCACCGGCTGGTGCAGGCGTCCCGTCAATCCCTGCCCGATGCTGCGCGCCAGGAAATCCGACCCGCCGCCCGCGGCGTACGGCACGATCCAGCGCACCGGCTTGGACGGGTAATCGGCCGCCGCCTGCTGCGCGGACGCGCTGGCACAAGCCAGCAGGGGCAGGGCCATCAGGCCGGCCAGGATGTGGTGTTTAACACTGCGCATGGACAAGTCTCCTCGTTGTGGAATGTCAAAAGTGCATTCCTTATTTGCGTAAAGCATATACGCAATGCGTAATTTTTGAAGAAGGGTTAACCTTAGTGCCGCTCCAGGCTTTCGGTCCCTCGGTTGCCGGCGAGCCCGCTGTTACGGAGCCGTATTTCCCATGAGCAAAGCCGCCTTGCCGCCTGAATCCGACCTCGACTCCGCCCAGGATCCGGCCGCCCGGCCGCGCGAGCGACGTCAGCGGGTCCAGGCCGCCGAGACCGGCATGTCTGTGCTGAAAGGGCTCGCTCGCCTGGGTGGCCGCGCCAGCCTCACGGCCTTGGCGGCCCACGTCGGCGAAAGCCCCGCCAAGGTCCACCGCTACCTGATGAGCCTCATCGCCGAAGGCCTGGTCGACCAGGAAGTGGCGACGCAGCAATATCACCTGGGCCTTGAAGCGCTTTATGTCGGGGTAGCCGCCATGCGCCAGGCCGACCCCCTACGCATCGGCGAACCCGCGCTCGTGCGCCTGCGCGAAAGCCTGGCCGTCACGTGCTTCATCGCCGTCATGGGCAACAAGGGTCCGACCATCGTGCGATTCGAGGAGCCCGGCCTGCCGGTCACCGTGAACGTGCGCGTCGGCTCGGTGCTGTCGATGCTGTGGTCGGCGACGGGGCGGGCTTTTCTTGGTTTGCTGGACGAGGCGCCCGTGCGGGCGCTGGCGCAGACCGAACTGGCCGGCGCCCCGGCCGAGCAGCGCGCGCTGCT
>DMTA01000072.1 GCA_003454835.1 Achromobacter sp.
CCTTCCGCCGGCTGAAGCCGCCCGCCCCGCGGCGCCGCTCCCCCCCGCAAGGGCGCGCGCCGCCTACACGGCCTCGGACCTGGCCCGCGGCCAGCGCCTCTTGACCGACAACGCCATCGCCCGCCGCGACTTCGAGGAAAAGCAGAACGCCGCCCGCGAAGCCGCCGCCAACCTGCAGGGCGCCCAGGCCGCGCTGGACTACGCCAAGCTCAACCTGGGCTACACGCGCATCGAGGCCCCTGTGGACGGCCGCGTGTCGCGCGCCGAGGTCACCGTGGGCAACGTGGTCGCCGCGGGCGCCGCGTCGGTGCCGCTGACCACCCTGGTGTCGGTGTCCAAGATGTACGCATCGTTCGACGTGGACGAACAAACCTTCCTGCGCTACGTGAACCCCGCCCGCAACGGCCGCAATGGCGCGGTGCCGGTCGAATTGGGCCTGGCCAATGAAGACGGTTACTCGCGCACGGGCGCCGTGCAATCGGTGGACAACCGCCTGGACGCCACCTCCGGCACCATCCGCGTTCGCGCCGAGTTCGACAACGCCGACGGCACCCTGCTGCCGGGCCTTTACGCCCGCATCCGTCTGGGCGGCAGCGAGCCCCGCGCGGCCGTGCTGATCGACGAACGCGCCATCGGCACCGACCAGGACAAGCGCTTCGTGCTGGTGCTGGACGACAAGAATCACGCCGTCTACCGCCAGGTGAAGCTGGGCGCCAATCAGGAAGGTCTGCGCGTGGTCGATTCCGGCCTGGCTGCCGGCGAGCGCATCGTCGTCAATGGCCTGCAGCGCATCCGCCCCGGCGACGCCGTGACCCCGACCGTAGTCCCGATGGTTGCCGCCAAGCGCAACCCGGTCCAGACCGCCTCGGCGCAGAACTGAGCCGACGCGTCGAACGAGAACGTTCATGAATATCTCAAAATTCTTCATTGACCGGCCCATCTTCGCCGGCGTGCTGTCGATCCTGGTGCTGCTGGCGGGCCTGTTGGCCATGTTCCAACTGCCCATCTCCGAATACCCGGAAGTCGTGCCGCCGTCCGTGGTGGTGCGCGCGCAATATCCGGGCGCCAACCCCAAGGTCATCGCAGAAACCGTCGCCTCGCCGCTGGAAGAATCCATCAACGGCGTCGAAGACATGCTGTACATGCAGTCGCAGGCCAACAGCGACGGCAACCTGACGCTGACGGTCAACTTCAAGCTGGGCGTGGACCCGGACAAGGCGCAGCAGCTCGTGCAGAACCGCGTGTCGCAGGCGCTTCCGCGCCTGCCGCCGGACGTGCAGCGCCTGGGCGTGACCACGGCCAAGAGCTCGCCCACGCTGACGCTGGTCGTGCACCTGATCTCGCCCAATGACCGCTACGACATCACCTACCTGCGCAACTACGCGATCCTGAACGTCAAGGACCGCCTGTCGCGCATCACCGGCGTGGGCGAAGTGACCGTGTGGGGCTCGGGCAACTACTCCATGCGCGTGTGGCTCGATCCGCAAAAGGTCGCGCAGCGCGGCATGACCGCATCCGAAGTCGTCAACGCGATCCGCGAACAGAACGTGCAGGTGGCGGCCGGCGTGATCGGCGCCTCGCCCACGCAGGGCGACGTGCCGCTGCAATTGAACGTGAACGCGCGCGGCCGCCTGCAGACCGAAGAAGAGTTCCGCGACATCATCCTGAAGACCTCGCCGGACGGCGCCGTGACGCACCTGTCCGACGTCGCCCGCGTGGAACTGGACGCCCAGGAATACGGCCTGCGTTCGCTCTTGAACAACAAGCAGGCGGTCGGCATGGGCATCATGCAGTCGCCCGGCGCCAACGCGCTGGACGTGTCCAGCCAGGTGCGCGCCGCCATGACCGAGCTGGCGCAGGACTTCCCGCCGGGCGTGGAATACCGCATCGAATACGACCCCACGCAATTCGTGCGCTCTAGTATCGAGGCCGTCGTGCATACCCTGCTCGAGGCCATCGCGCTGGTCGTGCTGGTCGTGATCTTGTTCCTGCAGACCTGGCGCGCGTCCATCATCCCGCTGCTGGCGGTGCCCGTGTCCATCGTCGGCACGTTCGCGCTGCTGCTGATGTTCGGCTACTCCATCAACGCGCTGTCGCTGTTCGGCATGGTGCTGGCCATCGGGATCGTGGTGGACGACGCCATCGTGGTCGTCGAAAACGTCGAGCGCAACATCGCGGCCGGCTTGAGTCCACGCGATGCGACCTATCGCGCCATGCGCGAAGTCAGCGGTCCCATCATCGCCATCGCGCTGACGCTGTGCGCCGTGTTCGTGCCGCTTGCCTTCATGACGGGCCTGACCGGCCAGTTCTACAAGCAGTTCGCCATGACCATCGCCATCTCGACGGTGATCTCGGCCTTCAACTCGCTGACCCTGTCGCCCGCCCTGTCGGCCCTGCTGCTCAAGAGCCACCACGACAAGCCCGACTGGCTGACCCGCGGCATGAACCGCGTCTTCGGCCGCTTCTTCAACTGGTTCAACAATATGTTCGGCCGCGCGTCCGAGTCCTACGGCACGGGCGTGGCCAGCGTCATCCGCCGCAAGGCCGGCGCGATGGGCGTCTATGCGGTGCTGGTCGCCGCCACCATCGGCGTGTCGTACCTGGTGCCAGGCGGCTTCGTGCCCGCGCAGGACAAGCAATACCTGATCGGCTTCACGCAGTTGCCCAACGGCGCCTCGCTGGACCGCACCGAAGACGTGATCCGCCGCATGAGCGACATCGCCCTGAAGGAACCCGGCGTTCAATCCGCCATCGCCTTCCCCGGCCTGTCCATCAACGGCTTCACCAACAGCTCCAGCGCCGGCATCGTGTTCGTCACGCTCAAGCCCTTTGGCGAACGCAACAGCGCCGAGCTCTCGGGCAACGCCATCGCAGCCTCACTGAACCAGAAGTTTGCCGCCATCCAGGACTCGTTCATCGCCGTGTTCCCGCCCCCGCCCGTCATGGGCCTGGGCACGCTCGGCGGCTTCAAGCTCCAGCTGGAAGACCGCTCGGCCCTCGGCTATGCCGAACTGGACAAGGCCAAGCAGGCCTTCCTGGAAAAGGCGCGCCAGACGCCGGAACTGGGCCCCACGTTCTCCAGCTACGAGATCAACGTGCCGCAGCTCGACGTGGACCTGGACCGCGTCAAGGCCAAGCAGCTTGGCGTGCCGGTGACCGAAGTCTTCGACACCATGCAGATCTACCTGGGCTCCATGTACGTCAACGACTTCAACCGCTTTGGCCGCGTCTTCCAGGTTCGCGCACAGGCTGATGCGCCCTTCCGCGCCCACGCCGACGACATCCTGCAACTGAAGACCCGCAACGCCGCCGGCGACATGGTCCCGCTGTCCTCG
The DNA here is from genome assembly GCA_003454835.1 of Achromobacter sp. Lineage (GTDB taxonomy): Bacteria > Pseudomonadota > Gammaproteobacteria > Burkholderiales > Burkholderiaceae_B > Achromobacter. The sequence goes on from DMTA01000072.1 coordinate 3,336, forward strand.
CTGGTCACCGTCAAGCAGACCTTCGGCCCCGAAATGGTCGTGCGCTACAACGGCTACACCGCCGCCGACATCAACGGCGGTCCGGCGCCCGGCTACTCGTCCGACCAGGCGCAGGCCGCCGCCGAGCGCGTCGCCGCCGAAACCCTGCCGCGTGGCGTCAAGTTCGAATGGACCGACCTCACCTACCAGCAGATCCTGGCGGGCAACGCCGGCCTGTGGGTATTCCCCATCAGCGTCCTGCTCGTCTTCCTGGTGCTGGCCGCGCTGTACGAAAGCCTGACCCTGCCGCTCGCTGTGATTCTCATCGTGCCGATGAGCATCCTGGCCGCGCTCACCGGCGTCTACCTCACCGGCAACGACAACAACATTTTCACGCAGATCGGCCTGATGGTGCTGGTGGGGCTATCCGCGAAGAACGCGATCCTGATCGTCGAATTCGCAAGAGAGCTTGAGATGAACGGCCGCACGCCGCTCGAAGCCGCCATCGAAGCCAGCCGCCTGCGCCTGCGTCCCATCCTGATGACGTCCATCGCGTTCATCATGGGCGTCGTGCCGCTGGTGCTGTCCTCCGGCGCCGGTTCCGAGATGCGCCACGCCATGGGTGTCGCCGTGTTCTTCGGCATGCTCGGCGTGACCCTGTTCGGCCTGTTCCTCACGCCGGTGTTCTACGTCCTGCTGCGCTCGCTCGGCGGCAAGAAGCTGCACTCCGCCGCGCCGCATGAAGCGCCCGTCTGCGTGCCGCACCTCGACCCGAACGCGCCGCCCGCCCCGCAACACCACACGTAAGCCGACAGAGAAAGCGTAGCCAGCGCGTCCCGTCCGAGATCGACCGGGACGCGCGCCAAAGAGAAACGTCATCATGATCAAAAGACTGACCCGAGGATCCGCCCTGCTTGCCATGCTGCTCGTGCTGGCCGGCTGCGCGGTGGGTCCCACCTACCAGCGTCCCACGGCAGACACGCCCGCCGCCTTCAAGGAAGCCGCCCTGCCCGCATCCGAGGCCGGCACCTGGAAGCCCGCCGAACCCTCCGAGGACGCCCTGCGGGGCGCCTGGTGGAAGGTCTTCAACGACGAAGGCCTGAACCAGCTTGAAGAGGAAGCCCAGCGCGCCAACCAGGACCTGCAGGCCGCCGCCGCCCGCCTCACCCAGGCCCGCGCCCTGCAACGCGAAGCCCGCTCCGGTTTCTTCCCCAGCCTGGACGCTGGTTTCGGTCCCAACCGCCAACGTCCCTCGGCCGTATCCCAAGGCCTGCCCGACGGCACGTCGACTTCGCCCGTCACCACCTGGCGCGCGCAAGGCACCGTCTCGTACGAAGCCGACCTCTTCGGCCGCGTCGCATCGACAGTGGACGCCGCCACCGCCGACGCCCAACAAAGCGAAGCGCTCTACCGCTCCGTCCTGCTCGCCCTGCAAGCCGACGTCGCCACCACCTACTTCCTGGTTCGCGAACAGGACGCCGAATCGCGCCTGTACCACCAGACCGTCAAGCTGCGCACCGACACGCTGCAACTCATCCAGCGCCGTTACGACGCCGGCGACATCAGTGAACTCGACCTCGCACGCGCCAAGGCAGAACTCGCCTCCGCGCAATCCGAAGCCCTCGGCATCGACCGCCGCCGCGCCACCGCCGAACACGCGCTGGCCGTCCTGCTGGGCCGAGCCCCGTCCGAATTCACCATGCCGCCGCAGCCCATCGAGAAGATCGCGCTGACCATCCCCGCCGGCCTGCCCTCCACGCTGCTCGAACGCCGCCCCGACATCGCCGCCGCCGAACGCGCCATGGCCGC
>DMTA01000217.1 GCA_003454835.1 Achromobacter sp.
CTCCGCGAAGAACCTTTTTTTTGCATCGGTGGAGCCTGCGAGTGCTTGGCCGGTAAACCTGCCAAGCACTATTTACCCTTACCAGCCCGGTACGCCTCTCATGTCCGGCAGCTTGTGCGCGATGCCCTTGTGACAGTCGATACAGGTTGCCTCGCCGCTGGCCAGGGCGGTGGAATGGAACTCCGATGCCCGTTTGCCTTGGCGGGTGAAGTCCATGTAGCCGAAGTCGTGACAGTTGCGGCACTCGAGCGAGTCGTTGGCTTTAAGTCGCGCCCACTCGTGTTCGGCCAGTTCACGGCGCTTGTCGAGGAATTTCTCGCGCGTGTTGATGGTGCCGAAAATCGTGCCCCAGACCTCCTTGGACGCCTGCATTTTGCGGGCAATCTTGTCGGTCCAGTTGTGCGGAACGTGGCAGTCCGAGCACAGCGCCCGCACGCCGGAACGATTGGTGAAGTGGATCGTGCCCTTCAGCTCCGAGTACACGTTGTCGCGCATTTCATGGCAGCCGGTGCAGAACTTCTCGGTGTTCGTCAGCTCCATGGCGGTGTTGAACGCGCCCCAGAACAGGATGCCGCCGATGAACCCGCCCACCGTCAGAAAGCCCAGGCTGAAGTGCACGCTAGGCCGGCGGATGATGTTCCAGTAACGCTTGATGAGCTTGACCATGACGGGCTCCTGTCCCTTACTTCTTGTCGGGCGCCGGAGCAGACAGGCGCTTGAGGATCACGTCGATGTCCTGGAAGTTGTTCGGGACCAGCGGCTTGGCTTCCGTTTGCGGCACGTGGCATTGCAGACAGAAGTAGCGGCGCGGGGACACTTCGGCCAGCACGTTGCTGTCGCGGTCCATGTAGTGCGTCACGCTCAGCGGCACCGCCTGCGTCTGCTCGGTGTTGACCCGCGCGTGACAGGCCAGGCAGCGGTTGAAGTTCTTGTCGATCTGGTAGCCGTCGATCTTGTGCGGAATGGTGGGCGGCTGCATCGAGTACGTGCGCATGCGCCGCACGTCGCGGTTCTCGACCGGCGGCATCAGGGGCGGCGTGGCCGACTCGGTCAGGGGTGTCGGCCCCCGCATCGGATCGATCATCGGATCGGTCGGCGCGGCCCAGGCGTTGGCGCCGATCAGAAAGACCAGGGCGATCGAAGTGGCGCGATTGTTCATGAGCGTCTCCGTCGGGCCGTCAAGCCTTGGTGATCTTGACCGCGCATTTCTTGAAGTCGGTCTGGAACGAGATCGGATCGGTGGCGTCGAGCGTGACCTTGTTGATCAGTTGGCCGGCATCGAACCAAGGCACGAACACGAGGCCGCGCGGCGGTTTGTTGCGTCCGCGCGTTTCCAGCCGGGTCTGCATCTTGCCGCGCCGCGATGAGATCTCGACCAGTACCCCGCGCCGCAGACCCATGGCCTGCGCGTCGTCCGGGTGCATGAAGCAGACCGCGTCGGGAAAGGCCCGGTACAACTCCGGCACGCGTCGCGTCATCGAGCCGGAATGCCAATGCTCCAGCACGCGGCCGGTCGACAGCCAGAAGGGGTATTCCTCGTCCGGCACCTCGGGCGGCGGCTCGTAGGGCAGGGCATAGATGTTGGCCTTGCCGTCCGGATTGCCATAGAAGTTGAAGCCGGAGCCCACCTTCACGTACGGATCCGCCTTCTCGCGATAGCGCCAGCGCGTCTCGACCCCGTCCACCACGGGCCAGCGCAGGCCGCGCACCTGGTGATAGGTGTCAAAGGGCGCAAGATCATGGCCATGGCCGCGGCCGAATTCCGCATATTCCTCGAACAGCCCCTTCTGCACGTAGAAGCCGAACGCCTTGGCCTCGTCGTTGGCGTACTCAGGATCCAGTTCCGTGTTCGGAAACTTGTTGACCTTGCCGTTTTCGTACAGCACCTGAAAAAGCGTCTTTCCCCGCAGCTCGGGCTTTTTGGCCAGCAGGTCCGCGGGCCAGACCTCGTCCGTGGTGAAGCGCTTGGAGAATTCCATCAACTGCCACAGGTCCGACCGCGCGCCGCTGGGCGCGTTGACCAACTGGTGCCAGAACTGCGTGCGGCGCTCGGCGTTGCCGTAGGCGCCTTCCTTTTCGACCCACATTGCGGTGGGCAGCACCAGGTCGGCCGAGATCGTGGTCACCGTCGGGTAGGCGTCGGACACCACGATGAAATTGGCCGGATTGCGGTAGCCGGGATAGCCCTCGTTCAACATGTTGGCTGCCGCCTGCATGTTGTTGTTGACCATCACCCAGTAGGCGTTGATGGAGCCGTCCTTCAGCATGCGGTTCTGCAAGACCGCGTGCGCGCCAACCTTTTCGGGGATGGTGCCGTCGGGCAGCCCCCATACCTCTTCGGCGCGCGCCCGGTGCTTGGGGTTGGTCACGACCAGGTCCGCGGGCAGGCGATGCGAGAACGTGCCCACTTCGCGCGCGGTGCCGCAGGCGGACGGCTGCCCCGTCAGCGAGAACGGGCTGTTGCCCGGCGTGGAGATCTTTCCCGTCAGCAGATGGATGTTGTAGACCAGATTGTTCGCCCACACGCCGCGCGTGTGCTGGTTGAAACCCATGGTCCAGAACGACATGACGCGGATCTTCGGATCGGCGTACAGCTCGGCCAGCGCTTCAAGATTCCGCTTTGGCACGCCGGTCAGTTTGGCGGTGTAGTCCAGGTCGTACTTGGAGACGAACTTCGCGTATTCGTCGTAAGTGATCGGGCGCGAGCCGCCGGCGTTGTTGGCGTTCTTGGCGGCCTTCTGCAGCGGGTGCTCCGGACGCAGGCCGTAGCCGATGTCGGTATTGCCCTCCAGGAACCGGGTGTGCTCGTCGACGAACTCCCGGTTGACTCGCTTGGTCTTGATGATGTGGTTGGCGATGTAGTTCAGGATCGCCAGGTCGGTCTGGGGCGTAAAGGTCAGCGAGATATCGGCCAGTTCGTACGACCGGTTCTCGAACGTGGACAGCACCACCACCTTGGTGTTGGGCTTGCTCAGCCGCCTGTCCGTCACCCGCGTCCACAGGATGGGGTGCATTTCGGCCATGTTCGCGCCCCACAGCACGAAGGCGTCGGCGCTTTCAATGTCGTCGTAGCAGCCCATGGGCTCGTCGGCGCCAAAGGTGCGGATGAAGCCCACCGCCGCCGACGCCATGCAGTGGCGCGCGTTCGGGTCAAGGTTGTTGGTCCGAAACCCTGCCTTCATCAGCTTGAGCGCGGCGTAGCCTTCCCAGATGGTCCATTGGCCCGAGCCGAACATGCCAACGGCTTCCGGGCCCTTGTCCTTGAGCACGCGCTTGAACTGTTCGGCCATGACGTCGAACGCCTGGTCCCAGGACACCGGCGCCAACTCGCCATCCTTGGCGTACTTGCCGTCCTTCATGCGCAGCAGCGGTGTCGTCAGCCGGTCGTTGCCGTACATGATCTTGGACAGGAAATAGCCCTTGACGCAGTTCAGGCCGCGGTTGACCTCGGCGTTGAAGTCGCCGTGCGTCGCCACGACCTGGTTGTCCTTCACCGCGACGTTCACGCCGCAGCCGGTCCCGCAGAACCTACAGGGCGCCTTGGACCACTTCAGCTTGGCGGCTTCCGATTCCGTCACGATGTTCTGCGTGTAGCCCACGATGGGAATGCCGGCTACCGTGGCGGCAGCGGCGGCGGCAGATTGCTTGATGAACTCTCTACGAGCCATGGACATCGTCAATCTCCTCATTCATCGCGGCAAGCGTGTCGGAATGCTGATAGACCAGCGCCGAGGCCAGCACGCCATCGATGCGCTGGATCTCCGCGATCTGCGCAAGCATGTCTTCGGTAGAGGGGGCTTCCAGGGTGACGACCAGCTTGCCGGTCTCGGAAGCGCCGTGGATTTCCGCGCCGCCGATCGCTAGGATCGCGCCGCGCACGTCCGCCAGCCGACGCGAGGCGGCATGCACCACCATGCTGGCGATATGCAGCTCGGGCGCCGCGCTACAGGACGCGGGGGCGGGCTGACTGGGGAGGGAGGGAGGCCGGAGGCTTTGCATCAGCTTCCCGGGGGGCCCGCGAACATCTGGTAGATCCAGACCGCAAAACCGTACCCGGCCACGATGATCACTGCCAACACCGGGGCCATGACTGCGGTCAGGAACAGGAAACTTCGCAGTTCCTGGGCTTTCGTGTAGCCATCAGATTCGTCTTGCACACACCACCTCGCAGCAGAAACTTGTGGGGGTATTGCGTTAAACGTACAGATGCGAAAGTTTGTAGCAGATGAGTTTGCGCTGCGTCAATGTTGCAGCACAGCGAAATAATCGAGGGTGAGTATTACGGAAGTGGGCGGAAGTGACCAGGCGACGCGGATTTGTTGTGGGTACGGGCCCCGCAGCAGGGCCCGCATCCGCATCAACCGATCGCGCCGTAAATGCGCCGCGCATCCGACGCCGTCGCCAGCGGCCGGCCGAGCGCCCGTGCGCCTTGCGCGGCTTGAGCGACCAGCGCCGCGTTGTCCGGCGCCACCGACCCATCGCGAAGCTTCAGGTTGTTTTCAAACCCCACGCGCATATGACCCCCAAAGGCCGCCGCGGTCGTGACGCAGGCGTTTTCCTCGGGACCGAAGGCGCAGATCGCCCAAGGCAACGAATGATCGTAAGCGGCCAGGAACGGCAGCAGGTCGTAGGCCGATGACGTCTGGCCCGCGCTGTAGCGGCCCAGCACGAACAGC
>DMTA01000465.1 GCA_003454835.1 Achromobacter sp.
GGCCCACGCCGCGCCGGGCGTCGCAAGAACGCCGACCATGGCCAGCCTACGCGCCCCACGGCCAGCCACCGCCAACCCGCTCCAGCAATCGCACTCATCGCCAGCCACAATCACGCAGCTATCCGCCGCCGAACCTTTTCGGCACACATCACCAGCGGCACTGCTCCGGCCGCGCATATCGCCATCACCAGAAAGCCACCTGGCGCATAGCTCCGGTACAAAGCGCCGCCAATCTGAATGCTCGCAAACATGAACACCCCGCCAGACAGCAACGCATACAACGCAATCGCGGACGTTTTGCACGCTGCTGGAACGTGGCGAGTGATGTACCACATGATCGCGGCGTTGTTGCCCGCCAGGGTGAAGCATTGCAGCAGTTGCAGGCCCGCGATAACCGCAGGATCCGTGGTGGCGGAAAGTCCCGTCCAGCGAATGGCGGTCATGACGGCCGAGGCCAGGATCAGCCACTGCGCACCCGTGCGCGCCAAAATGCGAGGCGCCAGAAAGAAGAACAAAACCTCGCTCGCCACGCCCACCACCCACAGCAGCGAAATCATCGCCGTCGACAATCCGTTTGCGGTCCAGTGCAGCGTCGAATAGGAATACAGAAAGCCATTGCTCGCCTGCACCAGCGAAGCGGCCGCGATGCACAACAGTAGCGGGCGATCCCGAAGGACGTCGCGCATGGGCAGGCGTGTGCGGTCGGCGAGGGCTTCGTGGGCTGCGGGCCGTGCCGCTTGAGGCAACAGACGCACGCACGCCAAACACGCGACGATCAGCAGGATCGACAGCCACATCACCCAGTCCGTGTCGAACGTCTTGATCAAATAGCCGCCTGCCACCGTCACCGTCGCAAATCCCAACGACCCGCACGCGCGCATCACCGTGTACGAATTGCCTTGTCCCCGCCCGCTTGCAATGGCCATCCGGTCCATCAGCGGCAGTACGGCGGGAAACACCGCGTTCAGCAGCAACGTGATCGCCAGCAGCCAAGCTGAACTCTGGCTGAACGGATAGCAAACGAAAAGCACCAGTGATGCGGCCAGCGCCGATGCGATCAGCGCGTGGGCGCGGCCGGTCTGGTCCGCGACGTGCGCCACGATCGGCGTCGACAGGATCTTGGGTAGAAACGACGTGGCGACGATCAGCCCGATCAGCGCCGGGTCCAGCCCCCGGCTGGCGAACCACAAGGGCAAAAATGGGATGCTTACGCCCTGCAGGCCGTAATACAGGAAATAGAACCCGTGCAACGCGATAGCGCCTTGCCTGGCGTCGGGATTGCCGCGCATGGTGGTGAAGAAATTTGGGGGATACACGAAGCGGCGTAGCATACTCCTTCGCCGCGCCCGGCCCATTGGCAAAGCGCCTGCCCGGATTTACGCTAACGCCACGCGATGCGATTCCGTTCGCGCCGCGATCGTGTTTTCCGTTTCATATCCAGGAGCTGCGATTCATGGCCAAGAAACTGAATGACAAGACCACCAAGGCGCTGAAGGACCGCCGCAAGGCGCCGCTGGCGACGCCCACCGATCTGTCGTCGGACGCCACCCGCGACATCTCCGCGGCGCTGAACCAGATACTGGCCGACGTGTTTGCCCTGTATCTGAAAACCAAGAACTTTCATTGGCACGTCAGCGGCCCGCACTTTCGCGATTACCACCTGCTGCTCGACGAACAGGGCGATCAGCTCTTTGCCATGACGGACCCCATCGCCGAACGCATCCGCAAGATTGGCGGCACCACGCTGCGGTCCATCGGGCATATCTCGCGGTCGCAGCGCATTGCCGACAACGACGCCGACTACGTGCAGCCGCTGGACATGCTGGCCGAACTGCGCGAAGACAACAAGGTGCTGGCGGCCTCGCTGCGCGAAGCGCATAACGTCACCGACGAGCACCGCGATATCGCCAGCTCCAGCCTCATAGAAAACTGGATCGACGAGACCGAGCGGCGCACGTGGTTCCTGTTCGAAGCCAGTCGTCAGGGCGATTCGACGGGGCATTAAGCGGCCTATACGGGTGGGCCTGCACCGGCACACGTGAACCATGACGGGTCCGGCCTCGGGCCTGATCCCGAAAGCCAGACTCCACGCGCCGCAGGCAGCCACGGCACGGATGGATCGTGCCGCGCGTCCCCGAGCATCCGCCCGGCCTAGGCGGGCTTGTCCACCAGCGCACTCAGTTCCACTTCCGCCCAACATCCGCCGGGCAGGCTGCTGACGCCGATCGCGGTGCGCGCAGGGCGCGGCATTCCCGCAAATGCGGCTTGCAGCACCTGCGACGCGCCATCCAGCACCGCGCTGTGCTCACCGAAGTTCGCGTCGGTGCGCAAGTAACCGCGCAGCTGAGGAACAGCGCGCACGCGTCCCAGATCGCCGTCGCAGGCCAGGCGCAGCGCGGCCAACGCACTCAAGGCCGCTTGTGCGCACGCCTGGCGCGCCGGTTCCAGGTCCGCGCCTTTACGGCACACGCCAACGATCGGAACGCCATCCAGGCGGCTGGCTTGCCCGCTGACATGCACCAGGATTGCGCCCGGCAGCGCCATCTCGTGAAAGGGTGCGTAACCGCCGCGCGGAACCGGCGGATCGGGCAGACGCCAGCCTGCCGCCGTCAGCCGCGCCTCGACGGTACTTGGCCTCTTCATGCCATCCATTGCGTATCGCCGCCAAGCCAGCAACCGGGCGCATCGCCGCGCCGACGCAACTGGATCGCCGAGGGCGAGCCCATCGCCACGCCCTGGCGCACGGTGAACACGCCGTCCGCGGGCGCGTTACCGGTCTCGTTCAGGAATCCCCACAAGGCCGCGGCCGCAATCCCCGTCGCGGCGTCTTCCGGGTAGCCCGAGGACTTGGGGAACTGACGCGCGCTTGCGCCTTCCGGCGTCAGCGCATACGGATAGAGTCCCGTCGAGCCGATGCCTTCGCACACATCGCGAATGGCGGCGAAGTCGGGCGCAAGCGCATCCAGCGCGGTGGCAGTCGGAAGCTTGACAAGTGTCTTCACCCGGCTCGTGCTGGCGTTGATCATGTGCAGCCCGGGCAAGTTGGGGTCAATGCGCAGCACCTCGGCAATCGTGCGGACAGCTTCCGGCGTCAGATCGGAGGTCGTGACTGCTGGCTGCGACACCCACGCACGCTGTCGGGCGTCGTCCCATTCGACGTCCACGCTGCCGCTCAGCGTCTGGACGCGCGTGCGGGGCGTGGTCCAACGGTTCCATTGCCGCAGCGCCCAAAGCGTGCCCACGGTCGCGTGGCCGCACATCTCCATTTCGTGGCCCGGCACGAAAAAGCGCAGCCGGCACAGATGGCCGTCCAGGTCCGCAGGCAGAACGAACGACGATTCATGGCCATGTTCCGCGGCCAGCGCCTGCATGGCGCCGGCAGTCATGCCTTGCGCGTCCAGCACCAGCGGCACCGGATTGCCGCCATGCGGGGCGGTGGCATCGACGAATACGCGCAGCAGGACCGCCTGCCCGGCGCGCGGCTCGGTGGGGGCGGGAGAGAAAGCGGGCTTAGTCAAACTGGACTCCGGTCTTGGTGATGAGGTCGCCCCAGAAGGCGAGGTCTTCGGATACGGCGCGCGTCAGCGCCTCGGACGTTCCCGGGCGCACGTCCACGCCCTTGGCCGCAAGGTCCGCGGCCACAGCAGGATCGCGCAATGCCGCATTCAGCGCGGCGTTCATCTTCTGCACGATCGCGTCCGGCGTCTGCTTCGGGAAGGCCAGGCCGTACCACAGCACCTGCGTGTACGCCGGCATGCCTTGCGCGGCGAAGGTCGGCACGCCCGGCAGGATCGGTGTGGGGCTGGTGGTGGCCACGGCGACCAGCTTGCCGCTCTGCACGAACGGCGCCAAGCCGACCGGGTTGTCGAACATGATGTCCACCTGTCCGCCGATCAGATCCGTGTAGGCGGGCGCCGCGCCGCGATAAGGCACGTGGGTCAGGTCCAACTGCTTGTCCTTTGTGAACATTTCGCCCAGCAGATGCGACACCGTGCCGGCGCCCACCAAGGCATACGTGCCGACGCGGCGCGCCTTCAGGGCATCGGCCACCTGGGCCACCGTGGTGGCTTTCAACGCCGGCTGCACGGCCAGCACATAGGGCGACGTGCCGATGAAGCCGGCATAGTCGAAATCCTGGGCCGGTTTGTAGGGCAGGTTCTTGTACAAGTTGGCGGCAAGCGCGGTGGTGCTGGTTGTGACGGCCAGCGCGGTGTAGCCGTCGGGCTTGGCGCGGGCCGCTTGGCCGGAGCCGACCGTGCCGCCGGCGCCGCTGGTGTTCTGGATGATGACGTTCTGGTGCAGCTCGCGCGACAACGCGGGCTGCAAGGTGCGCAGGACCAGGTCGGTGCCGCCGCCCGGCGGAAACGGAACGATCAGGGTAATGGGCTTGTCCGGCCAGGCGGACTGCGCCAGGGCGCCGGTGGCCGGCAAGGCCAATATGGCGGCGGATAGCAATGCGACAGGTAGTGCGCGGATCATCGGTTTCCCCTTGTGCTGGTTTGAATGACCCAGATCGTAGGCAAGGGAAGCGGACGGCGGCGAACCACGGCGCGACAACGGATGATCCCGCACGCGACAGCGGCTGGGCCGGGCGCGTTGCCGCCCTTGCGGGAAAGCCGCCGCGCGCCGATACTGGCCGCACGCCCAATCCCGCCGTTGCCAGCGCCGTCTGGCGCAGCACCCGCATTGCCCGCCGCCATGATGCGTTCTGTTCCGCTGTCTTCCAAACAGGGCCTGATTGCCCAGACCGGCTTCGCGCTTGCCGCCAGCCGGCAGCCGCGCTACGCGTTTCAGTGGCACGAGCACGACTGCGCCATGTTGCTGTGGCCGCGTGCCGGCGCTCTGGACAGCGCCTGGCGCGACGAGGAGGGCGCTCGCCGCCGCTGCCGGTTGGTAAGGGGACAGGCGCTGCTGCTGCCGTCGCACGTCGAGCACAGCACGCGCGCCGAAAGCGTGGCGCAGCAGCATGGTGAACTCTATCTGGCCCCGGATCTGTTGAGGTCCTGCCAGGCAGGAGGCGTGCTGCAGTTGGATGGCGCCGCGCAGGCCATGCTGGACGCGCTTTGGATGCCGGCGATGTCGGCGGCGGCGCTGCCGATGCTGGTCGAGGCGCTGATTGTGCAGCTCGGCGCCAGTCATCGCCTGCAGGCGCAGGTTCAGGCGGTTCAGCCGCAGCTGCCGCTTGCCCGGCAATGGGTGGCGCTGTTACGCGAGCGACTGGAGGCGGGGCAGCCACTACCCGCGATTTCTGATTCGGCCAGCATGCTTGGCGCGACCCCCCGCACCTTGCAGCGCGCCTGCCTCGAGGCCTACGGACGGTCTCCCATCGCGCTGCGGCGGCTGGTGCTGGCGCAGGCGGCGCGCCAGCGGCTTGCG
>DMTA01000017.1 GCA_003454835.1 Achromobacter sp.
CACTGGTGGCCGCCGCCGCCGCGAGCGCCGTGGACAACGGCCTGACGCGCGCCAGCCTGGTGTCCCTGGCATCGGCGGCCGGCTATTGGATGCGTCATGGCTACGCGCGGCTGGCGCCGCAGACGCCGGGTCTTGCCGAAAAACTGGCGGGCTACGGCGACGGCGCAAGTTACATGTCACGCGCCTTTCCCTTCCCGGCCGCACGCCCGTTGCGCGCCTGACGGCGCCGCCCTCCCCCGTGTACAGGAGCCCTACGCTGGACGTAAGATAGTTTCGCAGTCGGCGAGCGATGCGGCGGCAATTGGCTTGAACATCGGGTTTGAACAGCTAGTCTTGCTGCGCCCCGGCGGGGCGCGAAGGTTCATATGATCTCCCTTTCGCCCGTCCAATCCCTCCTCGCCTGCTGCCTCGTGCTCGTCATCGGACGAGTCATGACCACGCGCATCGGCGTTTTGGCGCGCTACAGCATTCCGGACCCCATCGTGGGCGGCCTGCTGTTCGCCGTGTTGGCCTACCTGCTTTCCACCTGGGGCGGCGTCGCCGTCTCGCTGGAGACCAGCATCAAGCCGACACTGCTGCTGCTGTTCTTCGGCTGCATCGGGCTTACCGCCAACCTCAAGCTGCTTGCGCGCGGCGGTCCCCGCCTCATCGCCTTTCTCCTCGCGCTGGTCCCGTTTCTCGTCCTGCAGAACGCCGTGGGACTGGGCATGGCGTGGCTGCTCGACATGCATCCGCTCATGGGCCTGCTGGGCGGCACGATCACCCTGGTGGGCGGCCACGGCACCGGCGCTGCCTATGCCACGCGCTTTGCCGACTTCAACAACATCCAGGACGTCATGCCCCTGGCCATGACAGCCGCAACGCTGGGCCTGGTGCTGGGCGGCGTCGTCGGCGGCCCGGTGGCGGAATGGATCATGCGCCGCCACAAGGTGTCGGGCAGCCTGGATCACACCGCTGCCGAAGGCCACCAGGCTGTCGACCTGAATGAATCGCATCAGCCACCCAACCCCGGTACGTTCATCCTGTCCATGACCGCTGCGTTCGTCTGCCTGGTCGTTGGCGGCATGCTGGCGGCGCTGGTGGAAGACGCCCCGGTCAGCCTGCCAAATTTCCTGTGGTGCCTTGCGACCGGCGTGCTCATCCGCAACGCAGGGCCGCTGGTGGGCATCCGGCTCGACGACCGCGCCACCGACATCATCGGCACGATCTCGCTGTCGCTGTTTCTGGGCATGACGATGATGACGCTGGATCTGTCCAGCGTGGCGCGTCTGGCCGGCCCGTTGGCGTTGATGCTGGCCGTGCAGACGCTGTTCTGCGCGCTGTATGCCTCCTGGGTGGTGTTTCGGCTGCTCAAGCGCGACTACGAGGCCGCCATCATGTCCGCGGCGTTCTGCGGCTTCGCGCTGGGCGCCACCGCCACCGCCATCGCCAATATGCAGGCGCTCACGCGCCGCCATGGCCCGGCGCCGGAAGCCTTCATCGTGGTCCCCGTCACCGGCGCCTTCCTGGTGGACATCCTGAACGTGATCGTCCTGAGCTCGCTGATCTCCTTGCCGTTCGTAGGAGGGATGTAGCCATGTTCAAAAGACTCATGATCGTCCTGCTGTGCGCGGTGCTGGCCGCGTGCGGCCGCGCGCCCGACGCCGACGCGCTGCGCGCGGACGTCACGCGCAGCCTGGACGCGACCTATGGGCAGGACCTGTTCCGCATCGCCGACCTCAAGCGCATGGGGTCGGCCACGGACAGCACCGCCCCGGCTGGCGAAACCCGCCGCGTGGTGTACTACGACGTCGACCTGGAACTGACCAGCGATATTTCGCTGGGCGCTTGGGACCAGCCCGGCGCGGCGTCGCTGGTGACGCTGCTGGGCGCAGGTCCCCGCAGCATCAGCGGCGTGAAGTCCGGCGGCAACAAGGCCGGCGACCGCATCGTTGCCCATGCCAGCGCCATCTACCGCGAAGAGGACGGCGCCTGGAAGCTCGTGACGCCCGCGGGCTTCAAGGCGGCCGAGGCGCCGTCGCTGGATACCGGCGCGCCGCCGCCCGTCACACGCCAGCTCCTGGACACGCTGGACCAGATCACGCACTCGGTGACCTACAGCGCCTCCAGCACCGCCCAGCACGTGGTGCAGCAGGAACTGGAACGATCGGTGGCGCGCATCAACGGCCGGCTGTCGCGGTTGCAGCAGGGTTACCCGCTGGCCGGCGGGCCGGACCGAGGCGAGTACCTGGCCTTTTCCCGCGCCCTGAGCGACGTGGCGCGCGCGCGCCAGATCCGGGTATCGCCGCTCATCACTGGCGGCGGGGCCGACAACATCGCGTTGCTGCGCAGCGGCGACGCTGTGGTGGGCCTGGCGCAGGCCGATACCGCGCGGATGGCCTACGAGGGCACCGGTCCCTTCGCGGGACAAGGTCCGTTTCCCGGCCTGCGCGCGCTGGGCAGCCTGTATCCGGAGATGGTCCACATCGTCGTGCGCGACGATCCCGCGATTCGCGGCGTGCGGGACCTCAAGGGCAAGACGATCGCGCTGGGTCCGGAAGGGTCGGCGGTGCGCGCCACATTGCAAAACGTGCTGGCGGCGCATGGGCTGCAGCCCGGGCGCGATTACCAGGTGTCAGACACGCCGTTCGTTGCCGCCCTGCCGCTGCTGCAGTCCGGTGCGGTCGATGCCGCCGCCCAGGTGATCGGGGTGCCGGCCACGCCGCTGCGCGACGCGCTGATTCCCGCAAAGCTCAAGCTGCTGGCGCTGGACGCCGACGCCATCAAGACGCTCACGGCCGGCGATAGCGCACTGATGCCGCTCGACATCGCTGCGGGCACCTATCCCAACCAGGCCGAGCGCATCCCGACGGTGGGGGTGGCGGCGTTGATGCTGACCACCACCGACCTGACACGCGACGAAGCGCTGGTCGTGGTGCGCGCGGTCTACCAGGCCGGCCAGGACCTCCTGGCGGCCGGTTCGACGCAGGGCTCGCAGGTGTCGGCGGCTACCGCCCGGC
>DMTA01000132.1 GCA_003454835.1 Achromobacter sp.
CGGTCGTCGCAGGCGCGCGTGGGCGCCAGCACGAAGAGGTGTATGACCGTATGGATGACGACACCAAGCAGGCGTACCGGCAGAACCAGGCGAAGGACGCCGCCGCGGCGGGCATGGTGGTGGGCGCGTCGCGCCAACGACAGGACCGGCGTCAGGATCGTGCGAACCAGGCCCAGCAGAGTGCGAACGCTTCGTCGGCGTATGCCGCTTGCATGCAACAGCGCGGCTATCAGGTCGGGCCTTGAACGCGCAGGGCGTGTTTTTTCATGCGTTACCCAGTTTCCTTGCGACACACCACAAAAGGAGTACGTCATGTCTCAGAAATATTCCGCCGTCTGCCGGACCGGTATGGCCCTCTTCACCATCATTGCGGCTGGCCTTCTGTTTGGCGGCTGTACCACGACGCCTCCGTCCAAACCGTCTGCCGCGCCGAAGACCGACACGCGGGCAGCATTGGACGACGCGGCCAACGCGACCTTATCCAAGCTTTACGAAGCCGCGCCGTCATCCCGGGAGCTGGTCGCTCGTGCCAGGGGCGTGCTGGTGTTCCCCGNNCTGCTGTTCATGACGGATGACGCCTTGAACAAGTTCCGCAACAGCAGCGGCTGGACGGTCGGCGCCGACGCCACGGTGGCAATCGTCAATATCGGCGCTAACGGACGCATCGACACCAACACCGCGAAGCAGCCGATTGTTGGCTTCGTGATGAACAACGGAGGCCTGATGGCTGGCGTCTCGCTCGAGGGAACGAAGATCTCGAAATACGAGCCGTGATGGCCGAAGGGGACCGCCCGCGGAGTCACTTCCAGGATGACGGTGACTCTTGCGGGTCTGTGGCTTCGAGGGCAGATGCCGTGGGCCGGCAATCGCGGGAGGTCGCCTCCCGCGGCTCGCTGGCCCCTTGCGCTGCGCGGTATTATCGCGAGTCCACCAGCCGCAAGGAAGGGAATGAATCAGCAGCAGCGCACGACCAAACGCCGCCGGATTCCGCGCAAGGCCTGGGCCTTGGGTCTGGCCATCGCCGCAGCCGTGGGGTTTTATGCCTGGAAGGAATCCCCGCTGGGTCCAGGCCTGACCGAAAGCAAGATACATAAGATCCTGGTCGCCGCCATGGAAACGCCCACCAATGCCCCAGGCAGCGCCTGCGTCAATGTGGTGGGTGTGCGGCCCTTGCCGACCGATGTCTACACGGTTTTCCTGGAAGAACAGGACAAGGTCGTACAAGGGCTGATCAAACACGGACTCATCACGGTCAAGCGCGTCAGTGCCGACGGCGACGGTTCACCTCCAAAACCGGAGGAGGATCCCGACGACGCCACCAGCCACATGGCGCTGACCGAAAAGGGCCGCGCTTACTACACCGATGGTGAGGTCCGCCTCGCTTCCAAGCTGGTCTATACCGCGAAGTTCTGCGCCCCTGGCCTGCAGGTCGGCAAGATTCTGGACTACTCCAAGCCCGGCAAGAATCCATTCGACGACAACCCGAACGCGGTGTCGGCGGTGAAGTTCGAATGGCGGCTGGATCGCGCCACCGCTGATTGGGCAGCGGACCCCGCGTTCTATCCCCAGATAAGCGGCTTCGCTTCGAGGGATCAGCCTGACGAGTGGCAGACCCGGCACATCATGCTGGAACGGAAAAACGGTGTATGGGGGCTGGGGGACGATCCGTATAAGATCCGCTGGTGAGGCAGACGGCTGCCACGACTTGAGCGGGTCTCGTCAAAACGCCTACGCGCCGTTGCCGAACTTATCCCGGTAAGCGGCCGGACTCGTCATCACGATGCGCCGGAAGTGCCTGCGCATCGACTCCTCGGAGCCGAACCCGGCGAGTTCGGCAATGCGGCCAATTGGCAACGGCGTTCTGGCCTCCAGCATGTCACGCGCCGCGGCCACGCGTTCGCGGACCAGCCATTCATACGGCGCCATGCCCGTGGCGTCATGAAACTGCCGTTGCAACGTGCGCGGGCTCATGGCTGCACGCTCGGCCAGTGATCGTAGGGTGTGCGGCAAAGCAGGATGCAGGCGCATCCAGTCCATCAGCTTGGCCAATCGCCCGCTTTCATCGTGCGGCATGGGGCGCGGCACAAATTGCGCCTGCCCGCCTTCCCGGTGCGGAGCAACCACAAGCCGTTGCGCCACCCGATTTGCCACGGTTCCCCCGTAATCGCGTCGCACCAGGTGGAGCAACATGTCCAGACCGGCTGCCGAGCCCGCTGACGTGATGATCTGCCCTTCATCGACATACAGCGCGTCCGGCTGAACGCGCACTTGCGGGTAGCGCTGCTGCAGCTTGGCGGCGTATCGCCAGTGCGTGGTGACGGTCTTTCCATCGAGGACACCCGCCGCCGCCAGCACGAACACACCGGAACAAATCGAGCAGAGCCGCGCGCCGCGCTGGTACGCCTGACGGAGTTTCTTCAGCAAGGGCGCAGGCGGCAACTCGTCCGCATCGCGCCAGCCAGGCACAACGATCGTATCCGCCCGATCGAGCAGCTTGAGCGAGTAGGGCGCGGCCACCGTGATGCCGCCTGCCGCGCGCAGCGGCCCGGGCTCGACTGCGCAGACCGCGAAGCGATACCAATCAACGTCGAGCTCGGGACGCTCGAGCGCAAACAGCTCGGTCACGCAGCCGAATTCAAAGGTGCACAGCCGGTCATAAGCCAGCGCCACGACGAGATGTTTTTCCATGGCGTGATGTTACCGGTAATTGTCATTTACGCCACTTATCCGGCTCGCGGCCTGACGTCAGAATGAGGCTCCTGGATCGATCTTTCAGCATCGCTTCCTTGGCCCGTTCACACAGAGTTCAAACATGCCGACACCCAACCCCGTCACCGCCATCCCCGCCGCCGACAGCGCATCCGCGCTCGCCCACTTTCGCGCAGAACTGCAATTCGAGACCGATTGTTCCGATGTCGCCGGCGCGTTCGCCAGCGGCTCACCCGGTTTTGTGCTGCTGGACGTGCGTAGTCCCACGCTGTTCGCGCAGGGCCATGTGCCGGGCGCGGTGAATCTGCCGCACGGAAAGATAGTCGAGTCGAAATTGGCGAGCTATCCCGTGGACACGCTGTTCGTGACGTACTGCGCAGGTCCGCATTGCAATGGCGCGACACGGGGCGCGATACGGCTGGCTCAGTTGGGGCGGCCGGTAAAGGTGATGCGCGGCGGGATCACGGGATGGCTCGACGAGCGTTTGCCGCTTGCGGGAAGTGATGACGGGCAGGGCGGTGAAGGATCTGAGCGCAAGGGCCCTTGAATTCCTGTTCAGGCGGCGAGGATCGACCCAATGCATATACTGGTGCGTTTTCGCGACGAAACCACGTATCGGATCTCAATATCCAATGAGCGATTCACCCATCTACATCGTCGATCTCGATGTCTCCTTGGAAGACGCGCCCCTTTTTGCCGAACGCGGCATGCGTTGGATGGAGGCAATGGGCATCGCTGTTCCTTCGCCAGAGGCCGAGGTCGCCTTTTCTCCTGTCAGCCACGCGCCTGGACCCGGTATCGCTCGGTGGGCTGAATGGATAAACGAGCATAGCAATAACGGGATAGGCGCAATCGTGGGGCGGCGTGTCTACAACGCCGGTCCGCAAAAGGTCGAGGCGCTGCGCTGCCCGTGTTGCTCCGCCGCGCTTGATGCCGGCAGCGTCCCGTGGGACCAATTGATTTCCGCCTGGTATGACGGAGGACGAGGCGAGCTCGAATGCTCAAGCTGTCGACAATCGGCCAGTATCAATCAATGGCGATTTTTACCGCTCGCATGGGGATTGGGAAACCTCGCATTTGGATTCGACGGACCGGGCGTAGACGACGCATTGGCCCTCGAACTGGGAAAAGTGCTGGGGCATAGGATGGTCGCCGTGTTTGATAAGTTCTAGTCGGCCCCGGCTAGCGTTCCAATCCTGATTGGTGAGCGCAAGATGTGTTCACTTCTGCGTCTGGCAAATTCTCGCTATCATCCACGGCACCATGCCGACTAAAACCCTGCTCTCCGCCGCCTGCGCCGCTGCGCTGTGCGCACTCTCCCTGACCGCCACGGCGGCGCCGCAGGCTTCGCCTTCGTTCGACTGCGCCAAGGCGCGCACGGGCGCAGAAAAGGCCATCTGCGCGAACCCGCAACTTGCGGCGCTCGATGCGAGCATCGCCAAGCGCTACAACGAGGCGCGTAAATCCCTGGACGCCGTCACGGCCGAAGCGCTGTTGCGCGACCAGCGCGATTTCACCAAGGTGCGCGACGATGCCTTCGAGCAGCCGTTCGACAAAGACAAGCCAGTCGAGGAAATCGCGACCCGCATGAAACACCGGGACGCGTTCCTTGCCTCGCTGGATTTGGCTGAACGCAAGGGCTTTACCGGCAGATGGCGCAACATCTCGGGCGAGATCACGCTCTGGAAGAAGCCCGAGGGCGACATCCTGTATGAAGGATCGGCCGAAAAGCCGCGCACCGGAAGCTGGTCGTGCAACGTGGAGGCTTCCGGCAAGGCCAAGGGCGAGCGCCTGCAGGTCCAGAGCGTCGACACGAAGGGCTGGGTACTGAACCTGAAGCGCCAGGGTGATGCCTTGGTCGTCGAGGAACAGCCGCCCGGCGCGGGTTCATCGGGTCCGCCTTATTGCGGCGCGAATGGATCCTTGGCCGGCACGTTTTTCCCGATACGCTGAGCGATAGCCGAAATGCGTGTCTGCGGGTCGAGGCGGAAGCGCCATACCCGCACAAGATTATCGCCAACACGCGGCGCCTTCCGATGCGGACACCGGCTGCGATGTCTTCGTCGCTACGGGCTTCCTGCCTTCCTGAGCGGCACGCAGGATTGAAGGCGGCGCCGTCCGCTTCGTTCTGATCTGCATAGGCCAGCGCGTATTTGTCCAGCGCGTCGGAAAGCCCCCGCCACGCCCGGGGTACGCAGATACCTCAACTTCATCTCACGCAGCAGCCGGAAATAGAAGCCATTTCAGGGTAAGATTTATCAGGAATGGCTCTTATTTACATTACTATTTGGCCGGGGCTCGTCTGTTCCGGCGCGGAATGATCCCCGCTTGCTCTGATGACGTCCTCCGTTTCCTCGCCCCTGACCGCCCCGCACGGTTCGCTTCTAGCGTCCCTGTACCGAGACCATCAGCCCTGGCTTCTGGGCCGTTTGTGTGCGCGGCTGCGCAACCGTGCCGACGCGGAAGACGTCGCGGCCGAGACGTTCGTGCAGTTGGCGGAGTCGGGTGACGCGCCGCATCTACGCGAACCGCGTGCGTTTCTCTCCACGATCGCCAAGCGCGTGCTGTTTCATCTATGGCGGCGGCAGGATCTGGAGCGCGCCTATCTGCAATCGCTGATGGCAGTGCCGGAGGCCGTGGCGCTCTCCGCCGAGCAGCGTGCCCTGTTGCTTGAAGCGATCGAGCGCATAGATCGGGCGCTTGATCAACTGCCGGTTCCTGTCAAGACGGCGTTCCTGTACAGCAGGCTCGATGGCATGCGCTATCCCGAGATTGCGCAGGTGCTGGGGGTGTCGCTCGCCACCGTCGAGCGCTATATGAAGCGCGCGCTCTTGCAGTGCCTGGCATGCGAACCCTGACAGATGACGAGCGCCAGCCCGACTCGACGATGTTGGAGGCGGCGGTCGATTGGCAGGTAAGCCTGGAAGCCGGCCGCATGTCGGCCGCCGACCGCGACGCGTTTGAACGGTGGCATGATGCCGATCCCCGCCACGCCCAGGCGTGGCGCCGCGTGACGGGCGTGCTGCAGCAACCGATCACGGTCGTGCAGGAACTCAATGGGCCGTCGCATGGCCAGTTGCTGGCGGCGCGCAAGGCGCTCCTGCACAAGCGCCGGCGGCAAATGCTGCGCGGCGCGCTGGTGTTGGCAGGCACAGCGGGTGGGGGCCTGATGGCGCTGGATCGTGCGCGGCCAATCAGTCAAATGCTGGCCGATCTGAGCACGGGCACGGGCGAACGCCGCAGCTTCGACCTCCCCGACGGCAGCCACGTGATGCTCGACGCGCGCTCGGCCGTGGATCTTGATATCTCCGGAGCACACCGGCAAATCTCGCTCAGAGCGGGAGGCTTGATTGCGCGGGTGCACGCGCAAGCGGCCTCCGCTCTGGCGATCGGCACTTCCTACGGCACGCTGCGGTCAGCCAGCGGGCGCGTCATGGCGGCTCATCACGGCGATTCCGTTCGGGTCGTGGCGCTGGACGGCCCGGTAAGCGTATCCGCCGCGGACGGTAGCCAGGCCACGCTGCAATCCAGCCAAGGCGTCCGGCTGACCCGGAGGGGGCTGCAACCCTTGTCCGGCGATCCTACGGCGCTGGCCAGCTGGCAAACCGGCATGCTCAGCGTCGACAATGCCCCGCTCGAAGACGTGGTCCAGGCATTGCAGGCGTATTACGTGGGTGTCCTGCGCGTGGCGCCAGCGGCACGCCGCCTTCCGGTCTTCGGCGTGTTCGCCCTTGATGATCCTGAGCAGGCCATCCAGGCGGTGTCGGCGAGCCTCGGCTTGCGGACTCGCCGGCTCGGATGGCTTATCTCGATCGACGTGCCCGAAAAAAATACGTGAATCGGTGAGGGGTTTTTCGTTCTCGCTCCACAACAAGGGTGAAACGAAACCTGGAGAAGCTTTCATGCCATACCGATTTACAGCGCCCCTGCGGCCTCTCGCCGTCGCCGGTTGGCTGGCCTGCGCCGCAGCCCCGCTGACCTTTCCCCTCAGCGCAGAGGCGGCGGATGCTGCGGCAGCCGATGCTGCGGCAGCCGATGCTGCGACAGCCGATGCTGCGGCAGCCGGTGCTGCCGCAGCCGGTGCCCAGATCGACCTGAACCTGCCCGCCGGCCCCTTGACCGGGAGCCTTACCCGCATCGGCCAGTTGGGGGGACGCAGTATTGCCGCCGACCCGGCGCTGCTCGTTGGCCGTCAGGCCCCCGCAGTCTCGGGCCGCATGACCGTATTCGAAGCCGTGCAACGCGTTCTGGCGGGATCTGACCTGCAGGCGATCAGCCTCGCGAGCGGCGCCATCACGATCCAGCGCTTGCCCAATCGCCCGGACTCTGCCGCGCCCGAGGTCCAAACCATGCCGGTCGTCTCGGTGAGCACCGACCGACTTGCCAGCAATCTGATGGCGCCCACCCGCTCGGTCACCGTGATCGAGGGGGAAACGCTCGACGACTTGCGCGACAACTCGCCCAATCTGGCCACGATGCTGACCAAGGCGGTGCCTGGCATGTCGGACTCAAGCCGCAACCTGACCGATTTCGGTCAGACGCTGCGTGGCCGAAACGCGCTGATCCTGGTGGACGGGATCCCCATGAACACCAATCGCGACTCTTCGCGCAACCTGGTCAACGTCGATCCGGGGCGCATCGAACGCATAGAAGTCGTGCGCGGCAGCAACGCCATCTACGGCAGCGGCGCCACCGGCGGCATCATTTCGATCACCACCCGCCAGCCGGGTGGCGAGCCCATCGCCGAGACGAAGGTTGGCATGGACATGTCGCTGTCGAACCCGGGCGCTGCGGGGATGGGCGGTCAGGTGCAGCACTTTTTCTCGGGTAGCAAGGACCGGGTCGATTACGAACTCGATCTCTCGTACCGCCGCATCGGCGGCTCGTACGATGCGCATGGCGACCGTATCGCGCCGGATGCCAGCCAGGGCGATCTGTTTGACTCCAACACCTACAGCATCGGTGGCAAGCTCGGCTTTCGCATCGACGCCAATCAGCGCGTGCAATTGGCCGCCAGTTACCTGCGCGCCCGGCAGGATACGGACTACGCCAGCGATCCTGCAGTGTCCCGCACGCCGCTCGGCTCGACCAACGCCCGCGCCATCAGAGGCTTGGATCTCGCGCGCCAGAACGAGGTCGAGAACACGCTGGTCAGCCTGAGCTACGACCACCGGGACCTTTGGGGCAGCAGCCTCTCGGCGCTGGCCTATGCCCGCGACAGCAGCACGCGTTTCGCGCCATCGGACTCGCGCGCCAACGTGAATCGCGGCAACAACGTCGACCAGGTCATGCAGAACAACAAGATCTTTGGCGGCCGCCTCACCATCGACACGCCGTTGACCGCTTCGGGCGATACCGCGCTCAGCTGGGGGGCGGACTTCATCCAGGAGCGCAGCGAAATGCCCCTGGACGTGTACGACCCTCTGATCTATGACCAAAGCGGCGGCCTGCAATTCCGGCGCATCGGCACGAATACCTATCTGCCCTGGACCACCACGCGCAGCGTCGGCATCTTCACGCAGCTTCAACACCGCTTCAATGAACGGTGGTCGGCAGAGGCGGGCGTGCGTTACGAGCGGTCGAGCGCCTGGTTCGATGATTTCCAGCCGCTATCGCAGTCGCGCCTTGCCCGGCCCGCCACGGTGGAAGGCGGGCGCATCAGCTACGACGCGTTCATGTACAACGCGGGCGTGATGTTCCAGCCCACCGACAATCATGAGCTGTACGCCTCGTTCAGCCAGGGCTTTGACCTTCCTGACGTGGGCCTGCAACTGCGCAACGCGCGTGCGGGCTTCGACATCAACTCGTCAGAGCTGCAGGCAGTCAAGACCAACAACTACGAACTCGGCTGGCGCGGACGCTTTGCCAGCACCGCCGCCTCGCTGGCCGTGTTCCGCTCCGATTCAGACCTTGGCGCGGTGCAGTCCTTCAACAACGGCCTCACGCTCACGCGGACGCGCGAGCGCATCCACGGTGTCGAAGCCACCGTGGACCACTACTTCGATGACGACGTCTGGGCCGTGGGCGGCACGTTCACGTGGATGTACGGCAAGGAGAAAGCGCCGGGCGCGAGCGATACGCGCATCATGACGGGCTATCGCATTCCGCCCCTGAAGCTCACCGCCTACGCGCAATACCAGCCGAGCGAGCGCTGGCGCACGCGCGCGGAGCTGACTTACTTCGGCGCGCGCGACTATCGCCTCTCTGATGGCCGTACGCAATTCGCGCGCGCCGACGTGAAAAGCTACCTGACCGTCGATGTGATGGCCCGTTACGATCTCGACAAGCAGAACTGGTTCACGTTCAGCGTGCAGAACCTCTTCAATCGCCAATATCTGCCGCTCTACAGCCAACTGCTGCGCAGCGGCAACAACAACAGCCGCCTGCCTGCGGCGGGCGCAGTGCTCAGCATGACGTATACGCACCGCTGGTAAGCCGCCATGGCGCGCAAGGCCTGGGTCCAGGTTCATCGTTATTTGGGCCTGACCATGCTCCTGCTGCTGCTGGTCAACGCCGTGACCGGCAGTGTCCTGGCGTTCCAGCACGAGCTCGACCGCTGGCTCAACCCCCAGCTGTTCACTCCTCCACGGCAAGGCGTGGCGCTGCCGCCCGACGCCTTGATCGCGGGTGTGGAGGCGGCCAACCCGCGCCTGCGCGTCGCACTGCTGCCACTCGACACGCGCCCGGGCGACGCCGTCGAGCTTACGGTCGCGGCGCGCAGTCCGCCGGCCGAGGGCGTGTCCGCCTCACTGGCGTTCAACCGTCTGTTCGTGGACCCCGCGACTGGCGCGGTGCTGGGGCAGCGCCAGTGGGGCGCGTGGCGCATGGACCTGCCGCATCTCATGGGCTGGATGAACCAGCTGCACCGCACGTTCCTTTTGCCTGCACCATGGGGCATGTGGCTGGTGGGCGGCCTGGCGCTCGCCTGGTTGCTCGCGTCGCTGATTGGCGCGTGGCTCACCTTGCCGGGGTGGGCCCAGGGCAGGCGGGCGTTCTGGCAGAAGTGGAAGCCCGCGTGGCAAATCAAACGCGGGGCCTCGCGGCAGCGGCTCACCTTTGATCTGCACCGCGCAGGCGGACTTTGGACGCTCGCGGCGGCTATCGTGCTCGCGGGCTCGGGCGTGTATTTCAATCTGGGCAACGAGATCTTCCGGCCGGCTGTCAGGCTGTTTTCCCCGATCACGCCGCATCCCGTCCAAAGCCTGCCCCGCCATGCCGGAACGAGACCGCCGCCCGCGTACGGCATCCAGGCGGCGATTGCACGCGCACGCGAGCATCTGCCCCCAGCGGCTCTCGGCTTCCTGCCCTGGTACGCCAGCCATCTGCCGGACAAAGGCGTCTATCGCATCGCCTTCAAGGAAGACGGCATGCGCGAGCGCGCGCTGCGCCTGCGCTATGAACAGATCTTCATCGATGATCAGACCGGCTTGCTGCGCGGCATGACGGGATACGACAGCGGTACGGCCGGCGATCGCTTCCTGATCTGGCAGTACCCGCTGCACACCGGCCGCATCCTCGGCTGGCCCGGCCAGGTGCTGGTCGCGGTGACAGGGCTGGTGGTGGCGTTGTTGTGCGTGACGGGTTTTCTGGTGTGGCGCGTGCGGCGCAAGGCGCGCCGGGGTGCGGGAGGGCGGGGCCAGGGCGGCATCTGAGAGGCCGGTCGGAATCCCCAGCTGGAGACGGCTCCGCAGCAGTGATGCCCAGGTCGCCGGCGGCGAGTCAGGCCGCAGTCGGTATCATTTCGCTTGGCTTCAACGAGGGATCGCCCTCGTCACCACTTTGAGTCCTGCCGCCATGAAGAGCTCTTCTACCGCGTGGGTCATGCCTGTCGTGGCCATTTTCACGCTACAGACTGTCTCCGCGTTTCTTTCACGCCTTATCCCGATCGTTGCGACTGCAATGTCCGAAGAGTTCGGATGGAGCGGGAGTTCCATCGGCTACCTGACTGCGAGCAACGCGCTAGGCGGCCTGATGATTCTCGTTGTCGGCTCTTCCATGCTTCGGCAAATCGGAGGAACGCGCAGCTTGCAGCTTGCGCTGGTCGTGGGAACGGCAAGCATGGCGCTTTTCTATTATCCGAGCATGGCCGTGGCCCTGGTGGCTTGCTTTGCCATGGGGATGAGCAACGGGGCCGCGAACCCGGCGGGAAGTGAAGTGCTGCAGAGATTCTCGCCGCCGGAGATGCGCAATCTCATGTTCTCGGTCAAGCAGGCGGGTGTGCCACTGGGCGGAATGATCGCGGGGCTGTGTATTCCGGTAGTCATCGCCCTAGTCGGGTGGCGTCTGGCCCTCGTTGTCTGTGCGGTGATTGTTTTGGTGCCAACCGCGCTGACCTGGCGATTGAGCGGGATCCTGGATGTGAAGGGCTCGGCGAAGAAGCGACGGCCGTCCATGATGCCTACGCTGCACTCGATACGCATGCTCAGCGTGCCGTTGGCGTCGTTAAAAAGCAATCGCGGCTTGTTGAAGATGTCGATTGTGGGCAGCCTGTTTGCCGTATCCCAAAGCTGCTGGTTCGCGTTCACCGTGGTTTACCTGGTGGACCGGCTGGGCTTTTCATTGAGCCTGGCGGGGGCGGTATTTGCCGTGATGCAGGTAGGAGGGGTCGTCGGCAGGATTGCGTTGGGTTGGCTTTCGGACCGCTTGGGGTCGGCCACTGGAAGTTTGTCGATTGCTGCCCTGTTCTCTGCAGGCACGACAATCCTCTTGGGATTTACCACCCCGCAATGGCCGCTGTGGTCTCTCATGGTTCTAGCCTTGGTCGCTGGGTGCTCTGCGGCAAGCTGGAACGGTGTGCAGATTGCGGAGGTCGCCCGCCGCTCGCCGGCCCACCAGATCGCAGAAACGGCTGCGGGAGCCTCGATATTGGTCAGTTTGGTGAACATCGTGGCGCCGGCTGCTTTCGCGGCCACGGTGGCGTTCAGCGGCAGGTACGACATCGCGTTCCTTTGCGCCGGTGCATGCTCGTTATTGGTGCTGTTTTTCTTGCCCCGGGACGGGCGTACTTCCGCAGAGCCTTCTTGAACGTCGTGATGAACGCGGTGACGGATTTACGACCCTCCCCGCGACCGGCCGGCCCGCGCACTTAGCCGATTACCGACGACTTGCCGCGCACATTCACCGGGGAGGCCGGCTCCCCGGCGAACTCCACTTCGATTCGGCAGGGCATGCCCATATCCTCGCCTTGCAGGATGACGATTTCGCCATGCGCTTTCCGGCCCAGGTCGCGCAGCATTCCGGCAAACGCCGCGGCGGCTGCGCCGGTTGCCGGGTCTTCCAGGACGCCGCCAATGGCGAACGCGTTGCGCGCGTGGAAGAGGGTATCGCTCTCGCTGAACACGAACGCGATGGTTCCGATGCGATGGGCTTGCATGAACCGCCGTCCTTGGTCGAGGTCGTAGTTCATGCGCGCCAGCGCGGCGCGTGAAATGAGCGGGACAATCAAGTGGTCGATCCCCGCGTTGGCCATGCAGGGCGCGAGCGTGGGATCCAGGTCGTCCGTTGCGTAGCCGAAGAGTTCGAGCGCCTCGGTTAATAACCCGGGGCTGGCGGGTGCGCTGCGCGTCGGTGGCGAGCGCAGCACGCTTACCCATTCGCCATCCTGGATTTCAGCCGAGACTTCGATATGGGCGTTCGCCAGGGCCAGGGGATACCGGGCCGGCCCCAAGGTTTGCCCCAGCACCGCGCCTAGCGCGATGGTCGCATGCCCGCAAAAGGCGACTTCGGCTTCAGGTGAGTAGTACCGGGTGCGCCACGAGCCATCGCCGTTTGGACAAGAGAAGACCGTTTCCGAATAGCCGACCTCGGCTGCCACCCTTTGCATTTCCTCGGGCGAAGGGAGTTGATCCGCAAGAACGACGCCGGCGGGATTTCCGCCTTGCCCCTGGCTGGTGAATGCAGCGATCCGGTGAATGAGCATGAGGTTTTCTCTTTTGTCTCGGTGTGGCAATTGGGTATAGGGGGCAAGAATAAGGCAAAGCGCCGATGTTCAGCCGGGCTGTTTCAGGTGCAGGCCAGGCCCAAGCCCAGCAGCGCCGCCATCGCGGCCAGAGCCCGAAGCCGCCGCGGTGTATAGATGCCGCACCGAATGAGAGACGAGATCTGCCAAAGTGAGCTCGCCATTGATACGAAGCGCATCGCTGAAGTTGACGCTGCTGAGCATAAGCCGCCGCTGTCGCACCACGGCATGCTGATCGCGGCCAGGGCGGTGGAAGGGGCCTGCGTGCTGGCGCTGCAGTTCGAGCGCACGGCGCGCATGCAGCTGCTGGCCATGGCCGCCGGCAAGATCCAGCCGATTCCGCCCGAACTGGGGCACGAGGCGCACGACTGGATCCTGACGCCCAAGCGGTCGCAGGTGGGGTTTTCGAATTACGCGCGCCGGGCGCTGCGGACGCACGCCGACGTGCTGAGCTGACGCGGGCGGGGCGGGGCCGCTCGACGGCGACGCCCTTTTGGGGCATTCTTGCCGGTTGTATTTGCGCCTTTCCGCCTCATGATCAAACTGCCGCACCGCATGCGCACCGTCAGCCGCGCGATGGCCGAAGTGCTCGTGGTGGCGGCGCACTGAGCGCGGGCAGGGTATCGAATCGCGCATAAATGACACAGGAACAACCATGAAAAACGATCAATCGCGGCTCGTCCGCATCGATGCCGGCCCGATGAAGAACCCCGTGCCCGGCAAGCCGCGCCGTCCGATCTCGGGCGATGCCGCCTTTCGCACCGTGACTGCTTTTGAAGGCAACGCGGGCAAGGCGGAAGCCGGCGTGTGGGAAAGCACGGCAGGATCGTTTCAGTCCAACACCACCGGCTACATCGAGTTCGGCTACATCGTCGAAGGCGCGGCACGGCTGGTGGACCCGGACGGGACGGTGCATGCGCTGACGGTGGGCGAGGCCTTCGTCATGCCTGAGGGCTACACCGGACGCTGGGAAGTGGACGAGTTCGTCAAAAAGATCTATTTCATTACCCGCATGGCCTGAAGCTGCCGGCCTGTACCCAGGAGCCATCCTCATGACCGCAATTCCCGCTGCCCCCGCGCCGGGCGCAGCGCTGCCCGCCCGCACCGCGCAGGTGGACGTCGTTTCGATCCAGTCCCAGGTTGTCTACGGCTATGTCGGCAATAACGCCGCGATGCCGGTGTTCCGCAAGGCGGGGCTGCGCGCGATTGCACTGCCCACCGTCATTCTCAGCAATACGCCGCACTATCCCACGCTGCATGGCGGGGCGGTGCCGCTGGACTGGTTCGAAGGCTTGCTGCAAGGGTTGAACGATCGGCGCGTGAGCCAGGTGGCGCGCGCGGTGGTCTGCGGGTATCTGGGGCAGCCGGGCCAGGCGAACCTGCTGGCGCAATGGCTGACCGACGTGCGCGCGTCGCGTCCGGAGCTGCGCGTATTCATCGATCCGGTCATGGGCGACCGCAACGATGGGCTCTACGTCAACGAAGGGCTGGTCGCGCAATACCGCGATCTGCTGGTGCCGTTGGCCGAGGGCATGACGCCCAATCATTTCGAGCTGGAATTGCTGGTTGGCCGGGCGCTGTCGTCGGTGGACGAGGTGGTGGCCGCGGCGCGTGAACTCATGGCGCGCGGGCCGACCTGGATCGTCGTGACCAGCGCCGCGCCGATGGCCGCCGCGCCCGGCACACTGCAACTGGTGGCTGTGACGCGGGATGACGCCACCGTGGTCACGCATCCGGAGATCGCCATTCCGCCGTCGGTGCATGGCACGGGAGACGTGTTCATGGCGGGCGTCGCGTCGCGGCTGCTCAACGGGCTGGACCTCATCGAGGCGGTTCGCGAAGCGGCGGCCCAGGTCACGGTGACGCTGGAGCGCACCCGCGAACTGGGCTGGGAAGAACTGGCCGCCGAGGGCTAGCGGCAGGCGGGACTTGTCCCGCCTTGACCGTATCAGTACGTCTTGTACGGCAGGAACTTGCCGCTCATCACGATCTGCACGCGGTCGCCCTTGGGGTCGGGCTCGCGCGACAGATCCATCTTGAAGTCGATGGCGCTCATGATGCCGTCGCCGAACTCTTCATTGATCAACGCCTTGAACGTAGTGCCGTAGACGTTGATCAGTTCATAGAAGCGGTAGATCAGCGGATCGGTGGGCACGGTGGTCGGCAGCGAGCCCTTGTACGGCACAACCTGCAGCTGCACGACGGCGTCGGCCGGCAAATCCAGCACGCGGGCAGCGGCCAGGGCCTGTTCCTCGGTCATGGTCATCTGGCCCAGCAGCGCGGCGGTGGTCCATTCCTTGCTCTGGCCGACGGCCTCGGCGATGGCGCCCCACGAGAGCTTTTTTTCCAGCTTGCGGGTGACGACGAGTTCGGTGACTTCAGCGCGGGACATCATGGTGATTCACTCCTTGTGATGGGCCTTGTCGACCAGGAAGTCGACGAGATGGTTACGGATGTCGTAATAACGGGATTCGTGATGCAGGCTGGCGCGCGTACGGTCGCGCGGCAGATCCACGGTGACGGATTCGGCGATGCGGGCGTACGGGCCCGCGCTCATGAGCAGGATGCGGTCGGACAGCAGGATGGCCTCGTCCACGTCGTGCGTGATCATGAAAACGGTCTGGCGCGTTTCCTGGACGATGGCGCGCAACTCGTCCTGGATGGCGCCGCGCGTCAGTGCGTCCAGGGCGCCAAAGGGTTCGTCGAGCAGCAGCATCTTGGGCTGGATGGCAAAGGCACGGGCGATGCCGACGCGCTGCTTCATGCCGCCGGACAGTTCGCAGGGCTTCTTGCCGGCCGCATGGCCCAGCCCGACCATGTCCAGATAACGCTGGCTGTGGGCGCGTACCTGTTCACGGCTGTAGGCAGGCCAGCGAGAGCGCACGCCGAACTCCACGTTCTGCAGCGCCGTCAGCCACGGCAGCAACGCGTGCGCCTGGAACACGACGCCGCGCTCAAGCGACGGCCCCGCGATCTGGCGGCCGTCCATGATGACGATGCCTTCATTGCTGTCGTCGATGCCGGCCAGCACGTTCAGGATGGTGGTTTTGCCGCAGCCGGAGTGGCCGATGATGCAGACGAATTGGCCTTTGTCGATCTGGAAATCGATGTTCTCGAACACGGGCGGCTGTGGCCTGCCGTCGCGTCCGGGGTAGCGCTTGCCCAGCCCTTGGACCTGCAGGAAAGATTGGCTCATGCGCGTTACTCCCGATAGCTCACCAGCCGGGCGGCGCGCGCCAGCAGGTTGTCCAGCAGCATGCCGATCAGGCCGATGAAGAAGATCGCGCAGATGATGTTGGAGATGGACAGGTTGTTCCACTCGTTCCAGACGAAGTAGCCGATGCCCGTGCCGCCGATCAGCATCTCGGCCGCCACGATGACCAGCCACGCGATGCCGACCGAGATGCGCATGCCGGTCATGATGGTAGGCGCCGCGGCAGGCAGAATGACTTGCAGCGCCGTGCGCAGCCGCGACACTTCCAGCGTGCGCGCCACGTTCAGCCAGTCCTGCCGCACCGCGCCCACGCCGAACGCGGTGTTCACCAGCATGGGCCACAGCGAGCAGATGAAGATCACGAAGACGGCGGAGGTGTTGGCGTCCTTGATCGTGTAGAGCGCCAGCGGCATCCACGCCAGCGGCGAGATCGGCTTGAGCACCTGGATGAAGGGATCGAACGCGCGGTACACGGTGCGCGACATGCCGATCAGGAACCCCAGCGGTATCGCGACCAGCGCAGCCAGGCCGAAGCCTGTCAGCACCCGCGCGACGGAGTAGCCAAGCTGGATGCCGATGCCCTTGTCGTTCGGGCCGCGGTCATAGAAGGGATCCTTCAGGTGCTGCCAAAGCTGCGCGCCGACGTCGGCGGGGCCGGGAAACGGCGTTTTGGACCCGCTGGCCGCGGCATTGCCGACCAGCGCGGCGTAGGCCGGGTCCATCGTCGCCTCGCCCGCGTCGGGGCGGGTGGCGGCATGCCAGAGCAGCAGGAACGCCAGGAACAGGGCAATGGACAGGAACGTGGCCCGCCAGTGTTGCACGGACCCCATCAGGTCCTCCGGATCTTGAAGCTGGCGAGGTAGGCCTCGGGCTGGCTGGGATCGAAGGGCTTGCCCATGACGCTGAAGGTCTTGCCGGTTTCGGCAGGCGGGGTCAGCCCGGCCTCGCGCATCAGGCGCACGGCGTCGGTCGCCAGGAAGACGTCGCTGGCGATCTTCTGATAGTCGACGTCACCCTTGACCTGGCCCCAGCGCTTCATCTGCGTCAGGATCCACACGGCGAACGACTGCCATGGCATGGGATCGAAGTCGATGCGGTTGGGATCGGTCAGCACCTTGCCCAGGCCGTCGGCGTAGGTGCCGGTCAACACCTGTTCCACCACCGTGACGGGCTGGTTCAGGTAGTTCGGCGCCGCGATGGCGGTGGCGATTTCCTTGCGGTTGGCGGGATTGCGGGCGTACGCGGTGGCCTCGATGATGGCCTTCAGCAGCGCCTGGTACGTGTTGGGCATGGTGGTGACGAACTCCTTGCTGGCGGAGAACGCGCAGCAGGGGTGGCCGTCCCAGATGGCCTTGGACAGGGTATGAATGAAGCCGACGCCGTCATAGACCGCACGCTGGTTGACGGGGTCGGGCGCCAGGAAGCCGTCGATGTTGTCGGCGCGCAGGTTGGCAACCATCTCGGGGGGCGGCACGGAGCGGATCTGGACGTCGGTGTCGGGATCCAGACCGTGCTCGGCCAGGTAGTAGCGCAACAGGTAGTTGTGCATGGAATAGTCGAAAGGGACGGCAAACTTGAATCCCTTCCAGTCCTTCGGATCGCGGCGGTCCTTGTGCTTCATGGACAGCGTGATCGCCTGACCGTTGATGTTTTCGACGGCGGGCATGGTCCATGGCACGGCGCGGCTGGCGCCGACGCCCATCGAAATCGCAAGCGGCATGGGCGACAGCATGTGGGCAGCGTCGTATTCACCGGACATGGCCTTGTCGCGGATGAGCGCCCAGCCGGCGGTCTTGACGACTTCGACGTCCAGGCCCTGCTTGCCGTAGAAGCCCATGGGGTGCGCCATGATGATGGGCGTGGCGCAGGTGATGGGAATGAAGCCGACCTTGAGCTTCTGTTTTTCCAGCGGGCCGGCGGTCTGCGCAAAGGCTTCCTTGGCGGCGGCCAGCGGAAAGATCGACGCAATGGCGGCCATGGCGGTGCCGCTGCCGACGGCGCGAAGAAAGCGGCGGCGCAGCGCATCCTGTGGGAACAGGGCGCGCATGACGGCCTGTTCAACGGCGTTGCCGGCGGTGTCGCCATTCACGGCGGCGTGCGTGGCACGGTCGTGTTCGGCCTGCGAGGCATGGCGGCCGCAGCCGCAGGCAAGGCGGCTGTTGGCGTCGAACGGGTTGCTGAAGAGGGACATGGTGGCTCCATCGGTCGGGAATGGATCCATCATGGGGCTGCGTGGCGGCAGCCGGTATCGCCGGTTCAACGATACGCGTGTAGGGGACTTACTACGTGGTGCGCGCGGTGCGCCGCGGTAGTGCGCAGGCGCTCAGATCGCACCCAACTGGTGCGTGTTGGCGTAGGAGACCAGTTCCACCAGGGTGCGGACGTTGAGCTTTTCGAAGATGCGGCTGCGGTAGGTGGAGATGGTGTTGACGGACAGCGCGAGCTGTTCGCCGATGGCCGAGACGGAGCGGCCGGCGACAAGCAGTTGCAGGACCTGGAATTCGCGGTTGGACAGGAGCTCGTGCGGCGGCCGGGAGCTGTCCTGGCGCACGGTGTGGGCAAGCAGTTCGGCGACGGTGGGCGTGACGTACATCTTGCCCGCGGCGGCGTTGGTCAGCGCGGCCAGCAGCTCTTCGGGTTCGCAGCCTTTGTTGAGGTAGGCGTGCGCGCCGGCGCGCAGGGCGCGAACGGCGAACTGGGATTCGGGGTAGACGGACAGCATGACGACGCCGAGTCCGGGGTAGTCGGCGCGCACGCTTTTGAGCACGTCCAGGCCGTCGCGTTCGCCGAGGGCGACGTCCAGGACGATGGCGTCGTAATGCGCCTGGCGCAGGGCGCGCAGGGCGGCGGGGCCGTCGGCAGCTTCGTGGACAAGGGCGACGCGCGGGTCTTCTTCGAGGATGCGGGCGAGGCCGCGGCGGATGATGAGGTGGTCGTCGACGATGAGCAGGTTCAGAGGCATGGCAGGGTTTCCTTCATGCGGCCAGCGGGTTGAGGCGCAGGCGGGCGCGCATGCCGGCGCCGGGGGCGCTGTCGAGCGCAAGGTCGCCGCC
>DMTA01000555.1 GCA_003454835.1 Achromobacter sp.
TCAACGGCATGAAGAGCTGGTTCACCGTGGCTTTCCCGGAATTCTGGCTGTTTTTCCTCGGCGCGCTGTTCATCCTCGTGACCCTGTACTTGCCCAAGGGCCTGGTCGGCCTGTGGAACAAAAGGAGCCAGCCATGAGAGGCCTGCCCCCGGTACACCCGGAGTTCATGCTCGAACCTGCCTTCGACCCGCAGGGTACCGGCCGTGACGCCATAGGCCTGGGCCATGCCCGGGTACCTGGCCTGGACGCGCGGCACGGCACCGTGCTGAGCCTTGAAGAGGTAAGCGTCAGTTTCGATGGGTTCAAGGCGCTCAATGCGCTGACGCTGTATATCGGCGTGGGCGAGCTGCGCTGCATCATCGGCCCGAACGGCGCCGGCAAGACCACGATGATGGACGTGATCACCGGCTTGCGGCGCTTCGTCTGGAGGACTTCCGCCTTCTTTTGGAGCTTGTTGATTTCCTTTTCGATCTTTGCTTGCAGAGCTGCGTAGGTTTCTCGGGCCATGGTTTATTCCTGATTATGGAACTGCTTTAATCGCCGGCGAAGTTATGTTTATTTGTTGTGCTTCGCATAATACAGAATTTAAGTCGGGGAATCGCGATTCTCAGACCAATTACTTTGTATCAAAAGGGCGGGAAGGCTTATCGCCTGCGGGTTGCCGCAGTTTCCACAACATAGGAAGCAATATCTTAAATTTGGGACAAACTGAAACAACCCGCTGCTTGGCTTACGGGGTTGGCTAGTGAAGCGTCGATTGTCGGACAACCGCGAGATCGGCACTGCGCTTGGCGAAATCGGTAACGTGCAAGGTGAGGCGGGAACTATCGGCGTACCTTGGGCGTCAATATTCGCGCGCGTTAAGCGTGCTGAATTTGTCGCAAACGCATGCGTTATACATTATGGCTTTGTGACCCCTCTGCAGTGGTATACCCCTTGTACAACGGGGGTACCGTCCCCCGGATTTCATTTTGTTGTCAGGTCGTACGACGACTTAAAAAGGCGTTTTGGCTGGCAACCGCGCCCTGGCGCAATTACTTAACTTGGTACTTAACTTGTTGCCCGGTATGCCGCCTCCAACTGTTTGGGCGAGATAATGCGAGACCATTTTGTCCCGCATGCAATGCCACATTCCCCGCATGCAATGCCACATTCGCCGCTGCGGCGAACCGCGACTTTTGGTGTTCGCCGCGACGCCGGGCCCGTGTCGGCGGTACGATACGGTCTTGAGCGCCATGACGCGCGTGCGCGGCCCCGGTGCCGTTCCTGAACTGAGCCTATGAAAATCATCGATCCCGCCATTGCTTCCCTGGCCACCGCCAAATCCCTTCTGCTGGACCCCTGGGGTCTGACCGAAGCGGACATGGCGCGGGCACTGGGTGAAATCTTCACCCACAAGGTCGATTACGCCGACCTGTACTTCCAGTACACGCGCAGTGAAGG
This sequence comes from Achromobacter sp., assembly GCA_003454835.1. Lineage (GTDB taxonomy): Bacteria > Pseudomonadota > Gammaproteobacteria > Burkholderiales > Burkholderiaceae_B > Achromobacter. The sequence continues at coordinate 1,444 of DMTA01000555.1, forward strand.
CTGGAGCCTTGAAGAAGGGATTGTGAAGACGGGCAGTTTCTCCATCAGCCAGGGCGTGGGCGTGCGGGCCGTCAGCGGTGAAAAGACCGCATTCGCCTATTCCGATTCCCTCTCTCCCGAGGCGCTGCTGTCGTCGGCGCATGCCGTGCGCGGCATCGCGCGCCGCGGCGCGGGCAAGGTCAAGGTCGCCGCCCAGGTCGAGGCCGAGATCGGCCGCAGTCTTTATGCGGACATCGATCCCGTCGCCAGCCTGAGCGCGCCTGAAAAGGTCGCGCTGCTCGAGCGCATCGAGCGCATGGCGCGGGCGCGCGATCCCCATGTGATCCAGGTCATGGCCGGCTTGGGTGCGGAATATGACGTGGTGCTGGTTGCAGGCAGCGATGGCCGCCTGGCCGCCGACGTGCGTCCGCTGGTGCGCCTGTCGCTTACCGTGATTGCCGAACGCAATGGCCGTCGCGAAATGGGCCACGCCGGCGGCGGCGGCCGGCTGGGTCTGGCCTACTTCACCGACGAGATGCTGCAGGGCTACGTCGAGCGCGCGGTGCACGAAGCCATGGTCAACCTCGAGGCGCGTCCGGCGCCGGCCGGTGAAATGACGGTTGTCCTGGGCTCGGGCTGGCCCGGCATCCTGCTGCACGAAGCCGTTGGTCACGGCCTGGAAGGCGACTTCAACCGCAAGGGCTCCAGCGTGTTCTCCGGTCGCGTCGGCGAGCGAGTGGCGTCCAAGGGTGTCACCGTGATCGACGACGGCACGATTCCCGACCGCCGCGGTTCGCTCAACATCGACGACGAGGGCAATGCCACTCAGCGCAATGTGCTGATCGAAGACGGCATCCTGCGCGGCTACATGCAGGACACCCTGAATGCCCGTCTGATGAAGACCGCCGCCACCGGCAATGGGCGTCGCGAGTCCTTTGCGCACCTGCCCATGCCGCGCATGACCAACACGTACATGCTGGCCGGCGACAAGCCCGCCGACGAGATCGTGGCCTCGGTCAAGCGTGGCCTGTATGCCGTCAACTTCGGCGGCGGCCAGGTCGACATCACCAACGGCAAATTCGTGTTCTCGGCCTCCGAGGCCTACATGATCGAGGACGGCAAGGTCACGTATCCGGTCAAGGGCGCCACGCTTATCGGCAACGGCCCGGACGCCATGAACCGCGTCACCATGATCGGCAACGACCTGCAGCTCGACTCCGGCGTGGGTACGTGCGGCAAAGACGGCCAGAGTGTGCCTGTCGGCGTGGGCATGCCGACGGTCCGCATGGAAGGCTTGACGGTCGGCGGCACGGCCTGACGCCATAATTGGGGGCGGCACGCGGCAAAAATCCGGCGTGACTCCCTCAAAAAACTGTGCTAGAGTCGGTCCCCATGAAATTCGCGTCCCCCGCCTTTTATTTTTATTTTTTTGGTTTTCTGAAGCCGCTGGCGGAGGAAGGGACGCGCTCAATCTGAAGTTTGGACAGAATCCCCCCAAAAAAGCCGCCAGCAAATCTGGCGGCTTTTTTTATGCCGCCGTGGCGGGCAACCCAGGAGCAGTACCGTGTCGCACAACACCGATGACCTTCGTATTCGAGAAATCAAGGAACTGAATCCGCCCTCGCACGTGATGCGCGAGTTCGCCTGCACCAAGGAGGCGTCCGAGACCGTCTTCGCCGCCCGACAAGGCATGCACCGCATCCTGCACGGCATGGACGATCGCATGATCGTCGTGATCGGACCGTGTTCCATCCACGACACGCGGGCCGCCATCGAATACGCCAAGCGCTTGAAGCCCGTGCGCGACCGCCTCAGCGCCGACCTGGAAATCGTGATGCGGGTCTACTTCGAGAAGCCCCGCACGACCGTGGGCTGGAAGGGCCTGATCAACGATCCCGATCTGGACGGCAGTTTCGACATCAACAAGGGCGTGCGCGTGGCCCGCGAACTGCTGCTGGACATCAACAGCATGGGCCTGCCGGCGGGATGCGAATTCCTGGACATGATTACGCCGCAGTACATCGCGGATCTGGTCTCCTGGGGGGCGATCGGGGCGCGCACGACGGAAAGCCAGGTGCACCGCGAGCTGGCGTCGGGCCTGTCGTGTCCGGTGGGATTCAAGAACGGCACGGACGGCAATGTGAAGATCGCCGTCGACGCGATCAAGGCGGCCTCGCAGCCGCACCATTTCCTGTCGGTGACCAAGGGCGGCCATTCGGCCATCGTGTCCACCGCGGGCAACGAGGATTGCCACGTGATCCTGCGCGGCGGCAAGACGCCGAACTACGACGCGGCCAGCGTGGATGCCGCGTGCCAGGACGTGTCCAAGGCCGGCCTCGCGCAGCGCATCATGGTCGATGCCAGCCACGCCAACAGCAGCAAGAAGCCGGAGAATCAGCCGCTGGTCGTCGAAGACGTGGCGCGCCAGATGGAAGCCGGCGACGCGCGCCTGGTCGGCGTCATGGTCGAAAGCCACCTGCTGGGCGGACGCCAGGACATGGTGCCGGGCCAGCCGCTGGTGTACGGCCAGAGCATCACCGACGGCTGCATCGATTGGGATGCGTCGGTCGCCGTGCTGGAGCGCCTGGCGCAGGCCGTGCGCGAACGCCGCCGCGTCGCGCTGACGTCGGGCAAGTAATTCGGGGAAGTCATTCCGGCAAGAAATTCCGGAAACTGGAGGGGATACCCGCCGCGCACTGTCAGCCTGGGGCGGTGTGCGGCGCAGCACGCGAGGCGGCGTAGAATATTCGGATTATCGAACCCGGGAAACCACGAGATCATGAACGCTCCCTTGCACGCCGAATCGTTGCGCCGCGCGGTTCCGGCCGCCTGTCTGGATGCCTTGCGTGCGCACTTTGGCGACCGCCTGTCGGAATCGGCCGCCGTGCGCGAACACCATGGGCGCGACGAATCGCCTTACCCGGCCATGCTGCCGGACGCCGTGGTCTTTGCGCAGTCGACGGAAGATGTCGCGTTCGTCGCCAAGGTGTGCAACGAGCACCGCGTTCCTTTGATCCCGTACGGCGCCGGCTCGTCGCTCGAAGGCCACATCCTCGCGATCCAGGGCGGCATCAGCCTGGACCTGTCCCAGATGAACAAGGTCCTTGCCATCAACGCCGAAGACCTGACCGCCACGGTGCAGGCAGGCGTGCTGCGCAAGCAGCTCAACGAAGAAATCCGCAGCACCGGCCTGTTCTTTCCGATTGACCCGGGCGCCGACGCCAGCCTCGGCGGCATGGCCGCCACCCGCGCGTCGGGCACGAATGCCGTGCGCTATGGCACGATGCGCGAAAACGTCATGTCGCTGACCGTCGTCACCGCGGACGGCCGCATCATCCGCACGGCGGGCCGCGCCCGCAAGTCGTCTGCCGGCTACGACCTGACACGCATTTTCGTGGGCAGCGAGGGCACGCTGGGCATCATCACCGAAGTGACCGTGCGCCTGTATCCGCAGCCCGAAGCCGTGTCCGCAGCCGTCTGCAATTTCCCGACTTTGGACGCCGCGGTGCAGAGCGTGATCGAGATCATCCAGATGGGCGTGCCGATCGCGCGTGTCGAATTCATGGACGCCGCCAGCGTGCGTGCCGTCAACCTGCACAGCAAGCTGACCCTGCGCGAAACGCCGTTGCTGGTTTTCGAATTCCACGGCAGTCCCGCCGGCGTGCAGGAGCAGGCTGAAACCGTGCAGGCCATCACGGCCGAGCATGGCGGCATGGACTTCGAATGGGCCGAGCGCCCCGAAGACCGCAGCCGCCTCTGGACCGCGCGCCACAACGCGTATTTTGCGGGCCTGCAATTGCGTCCCGGCTGCCGCGCCAGCACCACCGACGTCTGCGTGCCGATCTCGCGCCTGGCCGATTGCGTGCGCGACACCGTCGAGGAACTGGACCGCGCAAGCTTCCCGTACACCATCGTCGGCCACGTGGGCGACGGCAACTTCCATGTGCTGATGCTGCTGGACGCCGACAGCCCGCAGGAATGGCAGGAATCGGAAGCCATCAATCACAACCTCGTGCGCCGAGCCATCGCGGCCGACGGCACCTGCACGGGCGAGCACGGCGTCGGCCTGCACAAGATGCAGTTCATGGCCGAAGAGCACGGTGAAGACGCGCTGGACCTGATGCGCAGCCTGAAGCACGCGTTCGACCCGAACAACATCCTGAACCCGGGCAAGATCGTGTCCTGGTAATCGGCAGGGGGGCTGCAAAAGCCTCCCTCGCCCTTGCAGCGCCTGCTGCTTTTACGCGACAGGCTGCTTCACGGTTTACTGCCGGTTACGTATGAACTGGCCGCAAATGCCGGTAAATGCGTCAGGTGCGGGTAAATCCCGGCCTGATTAACATGGGCACACGCGCTATTGTTGCGCTCATGAATTCACTGGTCGAAACCGGCCTGGCACAAGTGCAGGCGCCTTATTCGCAGCAGCAGCTCATCGAGGCGTTGTCGGCCGCGTTGCCCGCGCACTGTGTGCTTTATCGCGAAGAGGACACCCGTCCTTACGAATGCGATGGCCTCTCCCTTTACCGCTCGATTCCCGCGGTCGTCGCCCTGCCGGAAACGGAAGCGCAGGTGCAGGCCATCATGCGCATCTGCAAGCGCTTGAATGCGCCCATCGTGGCGCGCGGCGCCGGAACGGGATTGTCGGGCGGCGCCATGCCGCACAGCCAGGGCGTGTTGCTGGGGCTGTCCAAATTCAATCGAATCAAGCACATCGATCTGGCCAGCACGACCGCCATCGTCGAGCCGGGCGTGCGCAATCTTGCGATCTCCGAAGCGGTGTCGCCGTATGGCCTGTATTACGCGCCGGACCCGTCCAGCCAGATCGCGTGCTCGATCGGAGGCAACGTCGCGGAAAACTCCGGCGGCGTGCATTGCCTGAAATACGGCCTGACCGTGCACAACGTGCTGCGCGTGCGCGTGGTCACGATAGACGGCGACGTGGTCGAGCTGGGATCGCATGCGCCGGACGCGCCCGGACTGGACCTGTTGTCCGTGTTTGTCGGATCGGAGGGCATGCTGGGCGTCGTCACCGAAGTGACCGTCAAGCTCATCCCGAAGCCGGCCTGCCAGCAAGTCGTCATGGCCAGTTTTTCCAGCGTCGAGGCTGCAGGCAATGCGGTCACGCAGGTGATCGCGGCCGGCATGATTCCCGCGGGACTTGAAATGATGGATCGCCGCGCGACGCACATGGTGGAGCCGTTTGTCCGCGCGGGCTACGACATGGACGCGCAGGCCATCCTGCTGTGCGAATCGGACGGCACGCCCGAAGAGGTGGCGCACGAGATCGCGCGCATGGAAGAAGTGTTCCGGCAAGCCGGCGCCACGCGCTGCCAGGTGTCGGCATCCGAGGCCGAACGCCTGAAATTCTGGGCGGGGCGCAAGAATGCGTTTCCCGCCGCCGGGCGCGTGTCGCCTGATTACTACTGCATGGACGGCACGATTCCGCGCCGTCATCTGGCGCGCGTGCTGGGCGCCATTGAACAGATGGAAGACGAATTCGGCCTGCGATGCGCCAACGTCTTTCATGCCGGCGACGGCAATCTGCATCCGCTGATCCTTTTCGATTCGAATAAGCTGGACGAAGTGGAGCGCGCCGAAAAATTCGGTGCGGCCATTCTTGAGCTGTGCGTGCAGGTGGGAGGAACCGTGACCGGAGAGCACGGTGTGGGAATGGAGAAGATAAATCAAATGTGCGTGCAATTCTCTCGCGAAGAACTCGACGCGTTCCTGGCAGTCAAGCGGGCCTTTGATCCGCCGTGCCTGCTGAATCCTGAAAAGGTCATCCCCACGCTGGCACGCTGCGCCGAATACGGCAAGATGCACGTCCATGCGGGAGAACTGCGCTTCCCCGATCTCGCCCGTTTCTAGGACGTATCCCTTATGGATTTTGTCCTGTCGGAATTGTGCGACCAGGTCATGACGGCCCGTGCCGGCCACAAACCCCTGTTCGTGATGGGCGGCGGCAGCAAGCGGTTCTACGGCAACTACCGTCCCGTGAGGCCTCAGGATGGTCATTGCCTGCTGGATATGACGCCGTACCGCGGTATCGTCAGCTACCACCCGTCCGAACTCGTGGTGACGGTCCGCGCCGGCACGCCGCTGGCCGAACTGGAGGCCGCGCTTGCCGAGCACGGTCAGATGCTGGCCTTCGAACCGCCGCATTTCGCGCCCACCGCGACGGTGGGCGGCTGCGTCGCAGCCGGCCTGTCAGGGCCTCGCCGCATGAGTGCCGGCGCCTTGAAGGATTTCGTGCTGGGTGCGCAACTGCTGGATTCGGACGGACGCATCCTGTCCTTCGGCGGCGAAGTCATGAAGAATGTGGCGGGCTATGACGTGTCGCGTCTTCTGGCCGGTTCGCACGGCATTTTCGGCGCCATCCTGGAGGTGTCGCTGAAGGTCGTGCCCAAGCCGATGGAAGAGCTGACGCTGGCGGTGCCCGCGACGCAGGCGCAGGCACTGGCCAACTTTGCCTTCTGGCGCGGCAAGCCGCTGCCCATCTCGGCAACGAGCTGGACAGGCGAGGGCGCAGAAGGCATGACGATGGTGCGCCTGTCGGGCGCCCCGCCCGCGTTGGCAAGCGCGCGCGAGCTGATCGGTGGCGACGTGCTTGAGCCGGATGCGGCCGACGCATGGTGGAGGTCGTTGCGCGAGCAGACCCACCCGTTCTTCACGGCCGGACAACCCTTGTGGCGTCTGGCCTTGCCGCCCACCACCGCGGACCTGGATCTGGGGCCGACACTGGTGGAGTGGGGCGGCGGCCAGCGGTGGCTGAGTGGTTCGCGCGATGC
>DMTA01000353.1 GCA_003454835.1 Achromobacter sp.
GCGGCCGCGCTGCGCACGGCGATGACGTTCAGGCCCAGCATCCGCAGGTATCCGCCCAGTTCGCGGCCGATCGGGCCCCATCCCACGATCACGGCGGTCTGCCCCGCCAGGTCGCGCGGCATCCGGTCGCCGATCAACGGCTCCCAGGTCTGCGCGCGCTGGGCGTCAAACAGGCGCGGAAACTCGCGCGCCAGCGCCAGAATTCCGGCCAGCGCGGTCTGCGCCACCACCTGCGAATTGGCGCCGGAAGAAGTGGTGACGCGCACGCCGCGGGATTTGAGTTCACCGAAGATGGGCCGGTCCGCGCCCGCCGAATGCACGTGTACCCAACTCAGCTTCGGCGACTGGCGCAGCGAGACGTAGAAGGCCTCCAACGGCTCCAGGACGCGGTGCTTGGTCGACAGGCCGGTCACGTCGCGCGAAATGAAGGCGACGTCGACATCGGCGGGCTCGCTGCCGTGGGTCCGCGCCGCGATGACGGGTTCGAAAGCACGGCCGTCCAGCACCTGCGCGATCGCATCGCCGATCCGGTTCAGCGTCGGTTCCGACATAAGGATGCGCAGGGGTGATCGTGATGTTGTCATGGGGGCTGCTTTGGTTCGGAAAGAAGGACTCGTTTTGCGAAATGCCTGCCCTGCGCATGTCGCTTTGCTCGCGGTTGCCCGCGATGACGGCGGCAAGAGACGCCGCATCGAGGGAAATTCTAGAGGGCTGTTTTCTTCACTACAAATTGTTGATTTTTGCTTATTATTCGGTTTTGCCAATATATAGAGTGGTGGCGGAACATGTCGACCAAGCGCAGCATCACCCTGCGGCACTTCCGCAGTTTCGTGGCGGTGGCCAACACCGGCTCGTTCACCGTGGCGGCGTCGCAGCTATTTCTGACGCAGTCGTCGTTGACGGCGACCATCCAGCAGTTTGAAGACGCCGTGGGCGTCAAACTGTTCGACCGCAGCACGCGCCGCGTGGTGATGACGCCGGAGGCCGCGCGCTTCAAGGCCGAAGCAGAGCGCATCCTGAGCCAGTTCGACGGCGCGCTGAGCGACTTGGAGGCGCTGTCGCAGGGCCGGCAGGGACACGTGCGGATCGCGGTGGTGGCGTCCGTGACCAACTACTTTCTGGGCGACGCCATCGCCGCGTTCCGCCAGGCCTATCCCAAGATCACATTTTCATTGCACGACGCCGGCTCGGAGCTGGTCGAGAAGATGATCGCCAACGGCGACATCGATTTTGCGATTTCGACCTCGCATCATGGGTTTGATGAGTTGGTCTACACGCCGCTGTTCGAGGACCGCTACGGCGTGATCTGCGCCGCGTCGTATCCGTACGCGCAAGGTTCAAAGCCCTTGAAATGGGCCGATCTGGATCCGGCGGAATACGTGGGGTTTACCGAGGACACCGGCATCGGGGCATTCCTGCGTGCGCATGCGGGCAAGCCGGGGTTCTTTGAGCAGCAGCACGATGAAGTGTCGCGGACGTCGTCGCTGCACGCCGTGCTGCGCGGCGGCGGGCGTTATTCGATCCTGCCGGCGCTGGCGGCAAGTTCCATCGCGCCGTCGCAGGCGCGGGGAAGCGAACCGGGGACGTTCGTATTCCGGGAATTGAGTTCGCCCCGGTTGTCGCGAGAGGTCTGTTTGATTACGCGGAAACTGCGATCGCTGTCGGCGAGTTCTGAACTGTTCCTGCAGTACATGCGTGACGTCATCAACGAAAAGCCCGTGCCGGCGGGGGTGAAGGTGCTGGGGAAAGGGACCAGGAAGGCGGCGCCTGCGGGTGTCTGACACCCAAAAGCGGTCCTATGCACTCCAGCACCGGTGTCTGACACCAAAGCCGTTGGCTACTGCACGGCAATGTTCGCTTCCTTCACCAGCTTTCCCCACTTGGCGCGTTCGGCTTCGATGTGCGTGGAGAAGTCCTGCGGCGTGCCCCCCGTGGCCTGTGCGCCGAGTTCCGTCAGTTTCTTGCGCACGGCCTCGTCGGCAAGAATCGTGTTCAGTTCCTTGTTCAGCCGGTCCACCACGGATTGCGGCGTGCCGGCCGGTGCGACGACGCCGGTCCAGGACAGGGACTCGTAGCCCTTCAGGCCCGCCTCGGTCAGGGGCGGCACGCCCGGCAACACCGACAGCGGCGTGGCGCTTGTGACAGCCAGAGCCTTGACCTTGCCGGATTGCGCCAGCGGCACGGCCGATGGCGCGTTGTCGAAGATCATGTTGATCTGGCCGCCGACCAGGTCCACCAGCGCCTGGCCGCTGCCCTTGTAGGGCACGTGCATCAGGTCCACGCCCGCCATGTTCTTGAACAACTCGCCGGACAGATGGGTCGAGCTGCCCGCGCCCGATGACGCGAAGGAATATTTGCCGGGATTGGCCTTGGCCAGCTTGATCAGGTCGGCCACGCTGGTAACGGGCATGTCGTTGTTCACGATCAGCACGTTGCTGATCGATGCGGTGTACGCCACGGGCTTCAGGTCCCGGTCGGCCCTGTAACCCGGATTTTTGTACAGGAACTCGTTGATGGCCATGATGCCGGTGGTGCCGAAAAGCAGCGTCTGGCCATCGGGCGCGGACTTGGCCACCATGGTCGCGCCGATATTGCCGCCCGCGCCCGAGCGGTTCTCGACGACCACCGGTTGCTTGAGCGCGACTGCCAAGCGCTCGGCCAGAAGGCGTCCGATCACGTCCGTCGAGCCGCCGGGCGCGAACGGAACGACCAGTGTGACCGGCCCCTTCGGATAGGCCGTGGTGTCAGCGTTTGACGTTGCGGCCGCGCAGGACAGCACGGCCAGCGCCGCGCCAGCCAGTTTCCACTTTCCCATTGTTTTCCCCTTGATTTTTAGGTCGCTGGTGAAGCAACCCTGCCGATCATAGGGAGCGGCATCGAGCGCAACAAATGAGAAATTCCGGCGTATTAATCGGCTGCGCAAATATATTCGGGAATGCCCGGATGCTCATCCCGATTGCGGTCCGGCGCCCCGCAACAACTTGCCCGGCAGCTCCCCCGTCGCCACGCCGCGCTCGAAGATCGGCAGGCCATTGACCAGCGTGGCCGCGTAGCCATCGGCACGCTGCACCAGCCTGCGCCCGCCACCCGGCAGGTCGAACACCATTTCCGGGCAGTGCACCTTCAGCGCATCGGGATCGATGACGTTGATGTCGGCCTTGTAGCCAGGCTGCAACAGCCCGCGATCTTGCAGACCATATACCAGCGCGGTATCGCGGGTCTGCCGGCGCACCACGTGTTCCAGCGGCAAAAGCGGACCGCGGCGGCGGTCTCGCGTCCAGTGGCTGAGCATGAAGGTCGGCATGCTGACATCGCAGATGTAGCCGCAGTGTGCGCCGCCGTCCGACAGGCTGTTCACGGTGTTGGCGTGCTGCATCAGCTGATGAAGGTGATCGAGGTTTTCGTACGAATAGTTGAAGGACGGATAGTAGAGAATCGCCTGTCCCTCGTTCTCCAGCATCAGGTCGTACACCAGTTCCAACGGCGGGCGCCCGGTGCGCGCCGCCATGGCCGCCACACTGTCTTCGGGCAGCGGCTCGTAGTCGGGATTCTGGCCCAGCCGGTAGATCTTGTGAAAGCTGCTGAACAGGGTCTCAGCCCGGCGGTCCAGCAGGCCCCGCTGCTCGCTCATGATTTTCTGGCGGACCTGCGGATCGCGCAGTTGCGCGAGCTTTTCCGGCAGGGGCAGCGCGTGCAGCGCCTGATAGGTCGGATGGGCAATGAAGGGATGCAGGGAGCTCTGCCAGGAGAACAGGATGCCCAGCGGCCGGCCGCTGATGCCTGCCATGAGCGGCACGCCTTCATCGCGCGCCTTGTCCAGCGTGCGCACGATCTGCTTCCAGACGTCAGGCGCACCGTCGGTCTGCTGAAGGTTGAACAGCACCGGCAGACGATTGTGGCGGGCAAGCTGTTCCAACCAGGGGATCTCGCCCTCCATCGCGGGATGGTTGGCCGTCATCTGAAATACGCCGTGGCCGACTTCGCCCATGACGGATCCCAGCGCGCTGATCTCTTCGCCGGTAGCGAACGTGCCCGGGGGATACTTTCGCTCGTCGTACTTGTGCAGGAAGGTCCGCGATGTCGAGAAGCCGACCGCGCCCGCCTGCAAGGCCGCGCGCACGACCTCGCGCATGGCCAGCAGGTCGGCTGGCGAGGCCTCGTCGTGATGAATGGCGCGATCGCCCATCACGTACGCGCGCACCGCGCTATGCGGAATCTGCGCCCCGATGTCCAACGCCTTGGGCCGCCGATCCAACGCATCCAGATACTCGGGGAAGGTTTCCCAGTCCCATTCGATGCCTTCCGACAACACCGAGCCCGGAATGTCCTCAACGCCCTCCATCACCTTGATCAGCCATTCGCGCCGGTCGGGCTTGACCGGCGCGAATCCCACGCCACAGTTGCCCATGATGGCAGTGGTGACGCCATGCCATGTCGACGGGCTGAGGTACGGATCCCACGTCGCCTGGCCGTCGTAATGGGTGTGGATGTCGACCCAGCCCGGCGTCACCAGCGCGCCCGCCGCGTCGATCTCTCGCCGCGCGGCGCCCGCCTTGCCGCCGGCCTGTACGATCCGGCCGCCATCGATGGCAAGGTCGCCCACCCGGGCGCTGGCGCCCGAACCGTCGACCAGCGTGCCGCCGCGTATCACTACATCGTGCATTGTCGTCTCCTGGGACCCACGGGCCCGTCTGCCTTATTCCAATACCAGCCCGATCCGGCGGATCACGTCGCCCCACCGCGCGCTGTCGCGCTGCACGATGGCCGAGAATTCCTTCGGCCCGGCGCCGCTGACCTCGTTGCCTTGCGACAGGATGGTCTGGGTGATTTCCGGGGTTTCCAGCGCCGCGCGAAACACCTGGGCCACGCGCTCGGCCAGGGCGGGCGGCATGTCGCCTGGACCGAAGATGCCTTGCCAGCCCACGATGTTCAGTCCCTCGATCCCCTGCTCTTCCAGCGTCGGCAGTTCGGGCAGCACGCTCAGGCGCCGGTCCGTCGCCGGCCCCAGCAGCTTGACCTTGCCCGCGCGGGCGTTCTCGACCGCCGTGGCGGTGCCGTCGAAGTAGACCTGCACGTCACCCGCCAGCAGCGCACGGCTGGCGTCGGCGGTGCCCTTGTAAGGCACGTGGACGATGTCGGTGCCCGTCTTCATCTTGAGAATCTCGCCATTCAGGTGCGAGGTGGATCCGGCGCTGTACGAGGCGTAGTTCAGCTTTCCGGGGTTCGCCTTGGCGTAGGCAATCAGCTCGGCGGTTGTGGAGAACGGCGCGTTGTTGTTGGCGACCAGCACGGTGGCCGACCTGACCGCCTGCAGGACCGGTGTGAAGTCCTTGACCGGGTCGTACGGCAGCTTTTTGTAGAGATGCGGATTCTGCGTGTGTGTGACCACGATGGTGTACAGCAGCGTATAGCCGTCCGGCTTGGCGCGCGCCACGTCCTGCGCGCCGATCATCGTGCCCGCACCCGGCTTGTTGTCGATGATGACTGAAGCGCCGGTCTGCTGCGACACCTTGGCCGCCAGCATGCGCGCCAGCGAATCCGACCCTGACCCCGCCGGAAACGGCACGACCATGCGTATCGGCTTGCCCGAGGCAGGCCAGGCGTCGGGTTGCGGCGACGGCGCCGCGACGGCCGCCGTACAGGCCAGCATGCTCAGCGCGGCGGCCCAGCCCGCCAGATGGAATATCGGCTTGCGGTTCATGTTGTCTCCTCCTGCGAGGTTGGCGTGTCGCGGGGCCGCGCATCGCTCTGTATGGTGTTTTCCCGGGTGTTTGCAACATTTGCTGCCGGCCCGTGGTCAAGCTGTTTTAGTCTTGCCAATGACCCGAATCAATTGCATATTTGGCGCAATTCCGATGAGAAAAATACATGGGCCTGACGATACGTTCGCTCCAGCACTTTTCCGTCCTTGCCGAAGAGCGGCACTTCTCGCGGGCGGCCCAGCGGCTGCATCTGACGCAGTCGGCGCTGACGCGCAGCATCCAGTCCCTTGAAGAGACGTTGGGCCTGGTGCTGGTGGATCGCGCGTCGATCGGTGTGACGCCAACGCAGGCGGGAAAGATGGTGCTCGATCGTTCGCGCCGCATCCTGGGCGATGTTCTCGCCCTTCGGCGCGAGGCCGAATTGATGAGGGGCCACGACACGGGACGCGTCAGCTTCGGAGTCGGGGCCTTTCCGGCGGCGGGGTTTCTGTCGCCGCTGCTGGTCCGCCTGGCACGCGATCATCCGGGTCTGAGCGTGCATGTGGAAATCGAAAGCTGGCAGCGTCTGCTGGACAAGCTGTTGCAGGACAAGCTGGACTTTGCCGTGGCCGTGACGCACAGCCTGCCGCCGCCGGCGGACTTCATTGTGCGTGCGCTGCCACCGCAGCACGGCGGCCTTTTCGTGCGGGCCGGGCATCCGCTGCAATCGGTACGAAAACCAAAGTTACGTGCCGCCCTGGCGCAATATCGGCTGGCGGCCACCGACCTGCCGCAACGCGCGCGAGAGTATCTGGCAAAGCTATATCAAGTGGCCGGCGTGGATGAACTGCCGATTGCCTTCGAGTGCGATAGCGTCAGCGCGCTGCGCGACGTGGCCGTGGGGAGCGATGTGGTGCTGTTCTGCACGCGCGAGGCCATCGTCGCTGAGCTGGCGCAAGGGACGCTCGTGCCCTTGCCGCTGCCGTATCCGGCGTCCGGCTCGCTGACCTACAGCGTTATCCACCGCGCCCGCCGTAGCTTGTCGCCAACCGCGGAACGGATCATCACATTGGTGCAGGCGTATCTGGCGGGCGAAGGGGCTGACGGGGCGGCGGACTGACCCCTGCGCGACGGCGCGGATGTCATTCACCCGCGCCGCACCAGGCGATTCACACACCCGCCCCCGGATCCTGCTCGCGCCGCTCGGCGTCTTCCTGCGCGGCTACGTCCTCAAGCTTGACCTGACTGGTGCTGCCGTGCGTGGCGGCGCACTGCGCGGGATTTTGGCTGGTTTTGACGCATTCCGCGAATGCGAGCGCCGCGTCCACGGTCGCGAAGTGATACGACTGGCCGTCGGCGAACGCGACCTTACCTTCGACAGAACAATCCATGAGTGCCTCCAGGGTTTCGGAAAGCCCATGCTGCCGCGTTGACGCGGCGGCGTCAATTCACCCGGCGGGGCAGCACCGCCCGCATCCATCGCGACAGCACGGGACGGATGCGCTGGTTGTGCAGCAGCACCGCGCCCAGCACGCCGATAAGGGCGCCGAGCACCGTGTCCACAAAGCGCGCCTCAATGACGTCGATGGGATAGCCCTGCCCCAGATGCGGCGCCTCGGCCAGGAAGATGGTCAAGGGCGTGATCAGCACCACCGCGCTGGCGTAGTGCCGCACCACCAGCGTCTCGATGCCGAAGGACAGCGCCATCATCACCAGGCTCAGCGTCCAGACGTTGAGCGGCAGGCTGAGCAGCGCCCACGCCACGCACAGGCCGACCGCCGTGCCCAGGATGCGGTGCATCTGCCGGCTCCACGCCGCGCGAAGGCTGGCGCCCTGGATGATCGCCAGGCAGCTCACCGGCACCCAATAGGGCCGTTGAAGCTGCAGCAGTTCGGCCACCAGCAAAGAGATACCGACGAAAAGGCCGATGATCACCGAGTCGTAGACCACGAAATCGAAGGTCGGCTTGGGCAGATCCATGGGCGCGGGCGGCGGCGCGACGCGCGTCATGTGCAGCGAATACGCAAAAGCCACCAGGCACGCAACCAGGCAGCCCAGCGCCACCATGCCCACGCGCAGCGGCACGTCGTGGACGGTGCCTGGCGTGTACGCGGCAATCGCCGTGGCCATGATGAAGAACAGGCTGCCCGGCGGTCCCAGGCGATAGCAACGGCACACCATGTTCACCACCATGGCTATCACCGTCAGCGCCGCGATGGTGGCGGTCGGCCAGAACTGCGTCAACGCGCCCAGCGCGTAGCAGGCCACCATGCCGAACGACGCGGCCAGCAGCATCATCATGCGGATCTGCAGCGAGGCGTTGGGCAGGCTCAGGAACACCATGCCGCCCAGGCTGGACATCAGCCCGTAGTCCATGCGGCCGAAGTACGCGCCCACCATCAGCGGCAGGCCCGACGACAGCGCCGCGGCCAGCGGCATTTCCCAGGGACGGTCGCTGGCGTTCACCCGGGTCAGCTCGGTCCACGTGCCGTGCAGCTGGTCCTTGACGAAGGCGAACGGGCGCCTCGGGCGGTCGTCCGGCGCTGCGGAATCGTCGTGTTGTTTCATAGGCGGGCGTGGTTGCGGTCTGGCGTATTCGGCCCGCCGACGGCCGCGGGCAATCGCGGCGCGATGGGCCGCGATTGCTCGATTCTATTCCGCATCAAATTCCGCCACTCGGATTTAAGGGGAATTCCCCGATTCTCCCTCCCGGACCCACTGGTACTATGCGCCGCACTTCAGCCTTCGGCTGAGCGATAAACATGCGCAACGCTGCGCGGAGACACCATGAAAGCACTCAAACTGGCTGCGGCAGGAACCGCCTTGTTCATCTCGTCCTGGACCGCCCATGCCGGCGCGACCTTCGACGCGGTCAAGAGCAAGGGCTTTGTCCATTGCGGCGTATCCACGGGCGTCGCGGGCTTTTCCGTGAACGACAGCAAGGGCGGCTGGATCGGCCTGGACGTGGACCTGTGCCGCGCGCTGGCCATCGCCCTGTTCGGCGACGCGTCCAAGGCCAAGATCCAGGCGATCAGCGCCGTGCAGCGCTTCACCGCCCTGCAATCCGGCGAAGTCGACGTGCTGACCCGCAACACCACCCTGACGCTGACGCGCGACACGACGCTGGGCCTGATCGGCGTGGGCGTCAACTACTACGACAGCCAGGGCATCATGGTGAACAAGTCCCTGGGCGTGAAGAGCGCCAAGGAACTGGAAGGCGCCACCGTCTGCGTGCAGCCGGGCACCACCACCGAACTGAACCTGGCCGACTGGTTCCGCTCGCAGAACGTCAACTTCAAGCCGGTCGTCGTCGAGCGCCTGGACGAGATCATCCGCGCCTTCGCCGTCGGCCGTTGCGATGCGTTCACCGGCGACAAGTCGCAGCTCGCCGCGGCGCGCAGCAACCTGGAAAACCCGGAAAAGTACGACATCCTGCCGGAGAACTTTTCGAAGGAACCGCTCGGCCCCATGGTCCGCCAGGGCGACGAGCAGTGGTTCAACCTGGTCCGCTGGACCATGAACGCCATGCTGGAAGCCGAGGAATACGGCGTCACGTCCAAGAACGTGGACGAGATGCTGAAAAGCACCAACCCGAACATCCAGCGCCTGCTGGGCGTGACGCCGGGCATGGGCAAGAACCTGGGCGTGGACGACAAGTGGGCCTACAACATCATCAAGAACGTCGGCAATTACGGCGAGAGCTTCGAGAAGAACCTGGGCCCCAACAGCCCGCTGAAACTGGAACGCGGGCTTAACGCCTCGTACCGCAACGGCGGCCTGATGTACGGCTGGCCGGTGCGCTAAAAACCGGGCCGCAAGGCCCGCAACGACTCCCCTAGGGTTAGCCGCAATTTGCGTGCGCTTGTGTGCCCCGTACCGTACGAGAAATATGTTTATCGTACAAAGTCCGGATCACATTTTTGGAGCAGCACGTGAAGCAGTAGGTCTATAACCCAAGGGGAAGTCGTCATGAAACGTCGCAGTGCGTTGAAGCTGATGGGGGCCGCCGCCGGCCTGCACCTGACCGGCGCAAGCTGGGCACAGAACGGGGCGTATCCGTCCCGCGTCATCAAGATCATCGTCTCATCCACCCCAGGCAGCGCCACCGATCTTGCGGGACGGCTGGTCGGCGACCTGCTCTATGCCAAGTACGGCCAGAGCGTGGTCATCGAAAACCGCGCCGGCGCCGGTGGCGTCATCGGCATGCAAGCCGCCGCCGCCTCCAAGCCCGACGGCTACACCCTCACCACCGGGGGTCTTGGCCACAACGTGCTGCCCCCCGCCACCCTGCGCGGGCTGCCCATCGACATCCCCACCGCACTGCTTCCCATCGCCCAGGTGGCCGAGTTCGTCAACGCGCTCGTCGTGCGCGTGGACCATCCGGCCAATACGGTGCCTGAGCTGATCGAATATCTGCGCGCCACGAAGCGCAAGCCCCTTTACGGCAGCAACGGCGTCGGCAGTTCGTCACAGATGACGGCCGAACTCTTTGCCATGCGCACGGGCCTGAAGTTCGATCATGTGCCGTACAAGGGCGCCAGCGAGGCGCTGGTGGGTACGGCCAACGGCGATCTGGACCTCTGTTTCATGAATCTGCCGCCCACGCTGCCGATGGTGGACGGCAAGCGTCTGAAGGCGCTGGCGGTGACCAGCGCCTACCGCGCGCGGCAGTTGCCCAACGTGCCGACGATGCAGGAACAGGGCATGAAGGATTTCGACGTGACGAGCTGGTTGGGCATGTATGCGCCCGCACAGGTCGACCCGGCGATCATCGCGCAGTTGTCGAACACCATCGTCACCGGGCTGGCCGCGCCGGAATACCAGAACCGCATCATCAACGCCGGTTTTGAACCCAAGTTGCGCGACGCCGCGCAGTTCCAGGCGTTCTCCAAGGCGGAGTTCAAGCGCTGGAGCGAGGTCGCGCAGCAGGCGGGAATCGTGGTGGATTACGGCGGGAAATAGGAAAAGGCGGGACCGGCCGCATGCGCGGGTCCCGCCTCGTCAGCCCCATCCTGGCGGGGCCGCGTCTATCGGCGCAGTGCCGTCAGGCGCGCGCCTGCCAGACCTCGGCGTTGACCATGGCCTGCGGCTTCTGGCCGCCCAGCGCATCCATCAGATTGGCCACCGCCAGATGGATCATCGCGCGACGCGTTTCGTGCGTGGCGCTGCCCACGTGGGCCTGCAGCACCACGTTCGGCAAGGCGCACAACGGGCTGTCTGCCGGCAGCGGTTCCTGCTCCATCACGTCCAGCCCCGCGCCCGCAATGGTGCCGGCGCGCAGCGCTTCGACCAGTGCGGCTTCGTCGATAACGGGTCCGCGCGCGGTGTTGATGAGGTACGCCGTGGGCTTCATCAGTTCGAGCTCCCGCTTGCCGATGGAATGGCGCGTCTCGGCGGACAGCGGAATGTGTACGCTCAACACGTCAGACGTCTTGAAAAGTTCATCGCGATCCACATAGGTGGCCAGGCCTTCGGCCTGCGGATCCTCGCGGCGGTTGTGATAGATCACCTTCATGTCGAAGGCCTGCGCCGCGCGCGCCACGACACGGCCGATGCGGCCCATGCCCAAGAGGCCCAGCGTCTTGCCGCGGATGTCGCGCGTCAGCGGAAAGGCGCCCTTGGTCCACGCGCCGCTGCGCACGAAGGCATCGCCCGCCACCAGGTTGCGCGACAGGCACAGCATCAGGCCGATGGTCACATCAGCCACCGCGCCATCCAGCACACCCGGCGTATTGCAGATCAGCACCTTGCGCCGCGTCGCTGCCGCCAGGTCGACGTTATCGAACCCCACGGCGAAGTTCGAGCTGACCTTCAGCGCGGGCAACGCATCCAGCAACGCCTGATCGACCTTGGTGCGCACGGTGCACACCATGCCTTCGATCTGCGCGCGCTCGTCTGCACCCAGCACCTCGGCCGGATTCTGTCCGGTGGGCACTTCAACGATTTCGCATTGCTCGGCGAGGCGTTCGCGCAGGTCCGGCGGCACGGGCGCGGAGACGATGACTTTGGGCTTTTGATTCATGGGGGGCTCCAGTGGGGTCAGGGTTCGATTGCTTCGACGTCGGTGGCAAACACCTGTTGCTCTCCGGCGTCGACCAGCGCGGGCTCGGCGGGATGGTCCAGGTAACGGACGATCAGCCAGAAGCCGTCTTGCGGGTTCTCGACGATCTCGGCCAACGCGCCGCCCGCCATGCGCACGCGCACGCCGGGTTGCAGATCGACGAGGTTGATGGATTTGTTGTCGGCCATGCCGTGGCTCCTTGAAGGTCGCTCCTTGGGGTTCCGCCGCCGCGGCTACAGTTCAAGCTGCGATGACGGCACGCGCACGCGGATGCCGTCCAGCTCGGGCGTCATGATGACCTGACAGGACAGTCGGCTGGTCGGGCAGCGCTCGGGCACGACTTCCAGCAGCGCTTCCTCGGCCATGCCGGGCGGCTCCAGCCGCGCGTGCCAATCCGCGTCCACCTGCACGTGGCAGGTGCCGCAGATGGCGCCGCCACCGCATTCGGCGACGATGCCTTCCAGGCCATCGCGCCGCGCGGCTTCCATCAGCGACCAGTCATCGGGCACGTCCAGCACCTGTTCGGCGCCATCGGGCAATTCAAATATCGCAACGGGCATGTTGTCTCCAGGGGTTCGTTTACACAGCGGCCGCAACCGCTTCGGGCGCGCCGATGCGCGGCACGCCCTTGATGAATTCCACGGGGCTGTCGACCGCTTCGATCGCGGCCAGTCGGCCATGCTGGTATCGCTCGACCAGCCAGCCTTTGGCGGTGGGCAGCAGGACGTCACGGCAAGGCGCGGCCGGATCAATCAGGCCGGCCATCTGCAGACGGCGGCCCTGCTGTTCGGACCAGAAGGTGGGCGGACGCGCCGCTGGCGGGGCCTTGCCGGCAATGGTTGCCGCCGCCGTGCGCGCCTGCGCCAGCGCGTTCTGCACGCTTTCGATGCGGGCATAACGCTGCAACTCTCCGCGAAAGGCGCTGGCGCAATCGCCAATGGCGTAGACGTCGGGCGCCGAGGTCCGGCAGCATTCATCCACGACCACGCCGTCCAGGCAGATCAGGCCCGCGGCTTCGGCAAGCGCCGTCTCGGCAACCGCGCCGATGGACACCAGCACGAGTTCAGCGTCGATGGACTCTCCGCTGGCCAGATGGGCGCGCCAACCCGTCGCCGTGCGTTCCCAGCGCCGCACCGCCGCGCCGTGGCGGATTTCGATGCCGGCCTCGCGGTGCAGGTCGCCGATGCGCGTGGCAGTGGATTCGGACACCTTGCCCGCCATCACGTTGCCGCCCTGTTCCAGCACCAATACCTCGGCGCCCAGCTTGCGCGCTGAACACGCAGCCTCCAGTCCCAGATAGCCCGCGCCCACGACGAGCAGGCGGACGCCAGGCCGCAGCGCCTCGCGCAGCCGATGCGCGTCGTCCAGGCCGCGCACCGCAAACACCTGCTCGCCTGCCACCTCGGCAATGCCACGCGCGCTGGCGCCGGTGGCAAGCACGCAGTGTTCATAGGCCACTACGCGGCCCGACGCCGTGCGCAACATCTGCGCCGCCGTGTCGATGGCGGCCACCGGATCGCCTGCCACCACGATCACTCGCGACTTCTCGTACGCACTGCCCGCGCGCAACGCGATGCGGTCGGCGCTGGTCGAGCCGGTCAGCAGGGCTTTGGAAAGCGGCGGCCGTTCGTAAGGGGCATGCGTTTCCGCGCCGAAGAGCGCGATATCGCCTTCAACACCCGCGGCGCGCAACGCCCACGCGCATTCGACGCCCGCATGCCCCGCGCCGATGATCGCCGTGTGGACACGCTGCGGGGCAGATGAGGTTTCCATGATGATCACGCTCCGAATTTCAGGGAAATGCTGGCTTTTGTCGCCACCTGCTTCCAGCGCGTCAGCTCGGCCCGGTTCAGCTCAGCAAAAGCATCCGCCCCTCTCGGCTTGGGCTCAAAGCCGGCGGCGGTCAAGGTTTCCACCGACTGGGGTTGCGCCATACCTTCCTGCAAGGCGGCGCTGATCTTCTGCACGATATCGGGCGGCATGCCGGCGGGGCCGTACACGCCCAGCCAGCTCGTCACGTCGAAGTCCGCCACGCCCTGCTCGGCCATCGTCGGCACGTCCGGCAACTGCTTGCTGCGATAGCTGCTGGTCACCGCTATCGGGCGAATCGAGCCCTTGCGGATCAAGCCGATCACCGGCGGCAGGTTGCTGAAGCTGAAGTCCAGGTTGCCGTTCACCACGTCCACCAGCATCTCGCCGCTGCCCTTGTACGGCACGTGCAGCAGGTTGGTGCCGGTGTGCTGCGCGAAGAACGCCGTGGTCAGATGCACCGACGAGCCGATGCCGTTCGATCCGTAGTTCAGGCCGTCCTTGCTGCGCTTGCGCGCCGTGGCGATCAGGTCGTCGACGCTGCGGATCGGCGAATCCGCCCGCACGATCAGCACGTTGATGAATTCGGCCATCTGCGCAATCGGCGTGAAGGCGCGCGCCGTGTCCAGCGGCAGGCCGGTCACCGTGGCCATCGGCAACACCATGCCGCCCAGGCCGTTGAGCAGCAGCGTGTAGCCGTCCGCCGGTGCGGACGCCACCTGCTGGCTGCCGATCATGCCGTTCGCGCCCGGCCGGTTTTCCACCACCACCGGTTGGCCGAACTTGCGGGTGAGGATCTCGCCGGCCAGGCGACCCGCCACGTCCGTGACGCCGCCCGGCGGATACGGCACGATCAGGCGGATCGGCTTGCTGGGATACGCCGCGTCGGCGCCCCATGAAATTCCCGTCGCCGTCATCGCGGCCGCGCCGGCAATGGCCTTCAGTACAGTACGTCTTTGCATGCTGCAACTCCAGGTATGGGCGAGCGCGTCCTGTCGGCGGTCAGGCCCCGAGTGGAAGGAAAACCATCGAACGCCGGCAGACGGGCCGGCTCCGGCAATGGCGCGCTAGAAGAAGATCGTCAGCGCCTTCGATAAGAGAACGTTCTGGTCCAGGTGGATCTCACGCGACAGAATCGTGAAGCGCCCGTCGCGCCTGCGCAGCACGTCCTCGCGCTTGCCCACGAACAGATTCACTTCGGATTGCAGGCGGTTCTGATAGATCAAAAAGCGCGACCGCACGCGCACCAGGTCGCCACCGCTTTCGTCTGGCGTCACGTCCAGCACGCGGATGTTGGTCACCAGATGGGACACGCGTGAGGCCGGCTCTTCGGCCCAGTGAATTCCTGTCTTGATCTGCGCGACGCGCTGGCGCAGTGTGTCGATGCCTTCGTCGAACCACGCGGCATCCTGTTTACCGGAGTATTCCTGCGCCATCGCGTCGCGGCGAACGTTGCGCGTGAGCGGCATGCGATAGGTGATGGCCTCGTCCAGGAGGGTGAGCCACTTGTCGAACTCACGGTGGTCCAACAGATCGGCCTCGTAGTGCAGGAAGCGGTGCGCTTCCCACCACAGCAGCATGTCGTCCACACTGTCGTCCTGCGCCACGGGCGGCGCGTTCTCGATGGGTGCGTTCATGCCGCCTCCTCAAGGCGCACCGCGCCTGCCATGAGTTGATCCCAGGACAGGCCGTTCATGAACTGCGCCCAACGCCGGTAGTAGATTCGGGCGTTTTCCTCGGTGTATTCGCCGTTGACCGCACAGCCGGGAATCTCGGGCACGTCCTGCCGGTGGCCCACGCCCATCTGATAGTTGAAGAAGAGCTCGCGCGACATCGCGCCCATGCTGGCCTCGGTGGCGCCGGTCCAGTTCTCCATGTCGTCCGATTCCGTCATGCCGCCCGGTCCTGAATAGCGCAGGAAATAATGCCGCGCCGCTTCCTTGACTGCTTCCGGCGCGTCCTTGTCCACCAGATACATGCGCCACATCTCCATCTCGGTCGAGCTGATCGGATGAAACACCGCCAGCGTGCGCGGCTGGCGGCCGTGGAACGACATGTTCGGGAAGATCGTGCCAACGCTGGTCTGCACCCGCATCGCCGAACCCAGCGTGCGTTCGCGCTGCTCGTGGATTTCGCGGTAGTAGGCCTCGACTTCCGGATAGCGGGCGTACTGCGGGGCGTAGGGGCCTTCTTCGTAGAACGGCAAGCGGCCCAGCAGGCCGTGGCCCAGTTCCGGAAAACAGATCGCCGACCGCGTGGCCGACGCATCGCGCCGTCCCTTGCCGCCGCCCGGGCCGATGCCCACGATGTCCACCGAACGGTGGCTGATGTCGTGGTACAGATCGCCAATGAAGTTCTCGGGCGCGAACTTCCAGTTGCACTTCACGCGCCACTTCTGCACACCGCCGATCACTTCCGACCCGCCCGGGCTGCCGTTGCGATGGTCAAGCGCCGCATCCAGGTACAGGCGCATGTTGCCGATGTAATCCAAAAACGGCGGCGCGTTGGGATCCCACGTCGCCCAGATGGCGCCCTTGTAGTTCACCACCTGCGCCACCGTCTTCAGGCCCCACTGCCTTTTGTCGAGCTCGCCCTTGTAGTGCGTCGCGTGCCCCGGCACGCCAACCAGTTCGCCGGGCCGTTCCACCAGTTTGCCGTCGGTGGAAAAGCTCCAGCCATGGTACGGACAGGTGAAGGTGCGGTTGTTGCCGTGGTCGTAGCGGCACAGCTTCATGCCGCGATGCGCACAGCTGTTGAGCATGACCTGGATCTGCCCCTGCCGGTCGCGCGTCAGGATCACGGATTCCGTGCCCATGCGCGAAACAAAGTAGTCGTCCGGCTTGGGCACCAGGCTTTCGTGCCCCACAAACAGCCACGCCCGCGAGAAGATCTGCTTCAGCTCCCGCTGAAAGATCTCGTCGTCCACAAAGATGGACCGGCTGACCAGTCCCTCCTCGGCGCGCACCAACTCATCGATCGTCTTCTGACCCATCACCACTTCCCCTTGGAGGATGCCCTTATTGGGCGCCTACGGCTTGTCCGCCGTGGCCGCCGCTGTACGCAGACGTGCTTCCGTGTTGTCGACGTGCGTGCGCGCGTGCTGCCGCGCCAACTCTACGTCGCCCTTCTCGATGGCGGCAAACAGCGCCTCGTGCTCCTTCTGCGCCTGCGCCCCGCGGCCCGCGATCTTGGCAGACCGCGAGCGCGACACGCGCAGGTTCTTCTTGAGCAACACCGCCAGGAAATCGAAGAAATTCAGATAGTGTTCATTGCGCGTGGCCCGCGCCACACAGCGGTGGAACTCCATGTCGGCATCCACGCCAACCGCCACGTCGCCGGACGCGATCGCGTCGGCCATCTTGCGCAGCGCCAGCCGCATCGCGGCCAGATCGTCCTCGTCCCGCCGAGCCGCCGCCAGAGGGGCTGCTTCGATCTCGAAGCCGCGGCGCAATTCCACGATGCGCAGCACCTGATCCGCATCGCCAATGTCCGCCGCCTGCATGCGCAACACAGACGGCCGCGCCGTCTGCATGACGGTCAGCCCACGGCCTTGCTTGCTTTGTACGATGCCATCGCCCTTCAGGCGGGAAACCGCTTCGCGCAGCACGGTGCGCGAAACGCCAAGCCGATTTGCGATGATCTGCTCAGGCGGCAGCACCTCGCCAACTTGGTAGTCGCCGCTGGTAATCTCGTCCAGCAGCATCTCGGTGACGCGGTCCGTCAGATTGGGCTCCGACGAGAACGGCGCGACCGACTCTCTTTTCAACAGAACTCGGGAAGCTGAATCAGGCATAGGAAGTCTCGTCCGAAAACGTGCATCTCATTGCCAGCCCGCGTTGCCTCGGCTGTGGACGCGCCCCGGGAGGGGTGCGTTGAAAATACGATAATCGTATAAGGATGAGGGAAGGTATTAGGGGAAGTGCGGATGTGGGGTAGGAGAGTCACAGGGCCGACTTTCAAGAGCCATAGCCCGATCGCGATCTTCCATTTCGGGAAGGAGTTGTGCGCTAGCTCCTCGTTACCTCAGCCTGAAATGAAACCTATCAAACTTAACGGCAACGCTCGCCACACGACTGGTCATATCTGGGGTTGGCGGGATTTCCCTCGTGCGATGAGGAACTCCTTGATAACCGGATTCTCCGAATTTCAGGCCCAGCAACTGCAAGCGCTCGCTTAAGCCCGCCAGAGATCAAGGGAGGATGGAAGCCTAGGGACTCGGGACTGCGGACATTTCAGCTGGGCGGCACGTTGCACAGGCCTGCCAGGAACTATCTCGATCACCATCGTGGTTCAATTCGACGGGATACCTACGTTCTCAGGCGATACCATAATTCGTCGAAAACTCCGCCACCGATCGAGACACTGAGTTCCGCGCGAGCATGCATAGCCTGCTCTCCAGCCAATGGTCACAGCGAATGCTTTGCGCCGTTCCTCATCGAGAAATTCCCAATCTAGATAATCGTGCCGTAGTCATACGTTTCGGACTCTTTGTACAAAATCAAATGACTAGCGAAGACCGTCGCCTGCCAGTTCGGGCCTAGAGCCCGTTGAATCACCCCCATGAGATCACGAACTGTTTGTGGTGGAGGAGGTATTTCCACCACAGCTACCCGCATCTCCAGGTGGGGCTGAGTACGCATAGCGCGCCCCCTCGCATCACGTAGGGTTTCATACCGCAACGTGTAGGGCAATGACAACTTAAGGGCGAAAACCGCCGCATCCACGGTCGTCTCGCCCGGAGCCACAAACTCACCAACGATATCAATATTGATTGGATGTGAGTCATCGAATCCCTCGGGCCTCCGGTTGGTCTTTTCTCTTTTGCGACCAGGATCATTAGCGCCAAACCCGCTCCCGTTCCAAAGGACTGAACCATGAACGGCTTTGTAGTGCTTGATAAGCTGGGTTTCAAGATCCATAGCGGTAAATACCATGATGCGAATGGCCTTGAACCGTACACTTCCAGTCAGTGTCGGCCTATGAAGAATTTTCTTGGCATGACGCATCAACCTGGTGCGAAGGCCCGCTTCGGCGTCGGTTTTACCCACGTAGACCAGCTCGTCTCCGTGAAATAATTGATAAACCCCCTGGACGTCTGCAACCTCTCTCACGACTTCAGGCAGCAACAACCCTGCGTCGACCGAATCAAACTGGTGTATTAGCTCCGTCCGCAGCGCACCCGGCAGATCGAATTCAAACTCTGAATACCCTACTGGCAATTAATTCTCCTCGCCTGACCATCTTCCACCCCTTTGCGATCTCACGACGGATCAGGAGCGATTTGGACGAATTCTAGCGCGGCAAGGTTTTCAGAGGCCTCCTTGATTGGAGTAGTGCGGCTCCACGCCAACAGCCGGCCGAACTAGCGGACACCCCTTTACAGGTTAGGAGCTAACCGCACCTCTTGAACAGGACAAAGCCTACATAGGCTAGACCTTTTTCGTGTTTGACGACGCAATCGAACGCCGCTATTCGCGGATGTGCGGGTGCGCAGCTAATGCCGAGAAATTGGGTTCTTGCTGCATGTTCGACAATCAACTACACCTGCATACCCTCACGAAGGCGCTATCTCAAAAGCATTTGCAGCAGGCCTCAAATTTGCCAGTGGCGTAATCGCGCAGTCCCGTGCAACCGGCGTCGGCAATGAGGGTTCCCCGCGTTAACGTCAACGATTGGGCAACAACCGAACTCCGCTGGGTTCGCTCACGCAGACTTAGACTCATCTAGCACCGTTCAGCCGCCCGAACACATCCATCGGGCACGCTGGTCGCATCGACTTCCGTGATACATTCCTCCTGCCTCCGCGCAGGTTCTGGCACACGCAGACACTCATTTGATCCACAGGGGTACGTACTTACCGCACCCTACCTTTGCGTGCTCGCCTCTAGACGATACACTGTCTATATATACAGTAATTGTGGATCAAACAAGGTCGCCAACATGAAATCAGTAGAGCTATTCGCCGGGGCGGGCGGACTGGCGATGGGCTGCGAAATCGCAGGCTTTGAACATCTTGCGGTAGTGGAGTGGGACAGGTGGGCCTGCGACACCGTCCGAGAGAACCAAAAACGGGGCTATCCCCTGCTGGCGGGTTGGACCCTTCACGAAGGTGATGTACGGGAGTTCGACTGGGCTGCAATTCCGCGAGACATCGAGCTGCTCGCGGGGGGCCCACCGTGTCAGCCGTTCTCCATTGGGGGCAAGCACGGAGCTCATGCCGACGCTAGGGACATGTTCCCTGCCACCGTGGAGATTTTGCGCAATCTGGCGCCGAAAGCCTTCATAGTTGAAAACGTCAAAGGCCTTACGCGGGCGACGTTCGCGAGCTACTTCAGCTACATAAGATTGCAGCTGGAGTTTCCAGATGTTCCACCCTTGGAAGACGAAGACTGGGCCGATCACTTGGTTCGTCTTCAGGCGGAAAGCCGGTCCGACAAGCGGAAGGGTAAGGGCCGCACGTACAAAGTCAGCTTTAAGCTTTTGAACGCGGCGAACTATGGTGTGCCGCAAAAGCGCGAGCGTGTATTCATAATCGGATTTCGGGATGATGTGGACGTTCAGTGGTCCTTCCCCGAGGAAACTCACAGCTACGACGCGCTTCTGTACGATCAATGGATTACAGGCGCTTATTGGAAACGTCACGGATTGAAAGCTCCGCCAATTCCAGCCAGCATGGCAGGTCGAGTTGCAAAGCTGCACCAATTGAGTTTTGCGCCTCGCACTCAGCCATGGAGAACAGTCAGAGACGCTATTCACGACCTGCCAGACCCGACCTCTCTGGCCGCGCGTGACGTGCCCAACCATGTATTCCAGGGCGGCGCGCGAACCTATCCCGGCCATACAGGTAGCCCCCTTGATCTCCCGGCAAAAACTCTTAAAGCGGGAGGTCATGGCGTGCCGGGCGGTGAAAACATGCTCGTGCGGGAGGATGGAAGCGTCCGCTATTTCACCGTGCGTGAGAGTGCGCGCATTCAAACATTCCCTGACGGATTCCGATTCCACGGAAGCTGGACCGAAACCATGCGACAACTTGGAAATGCGGTTCCGGTTATGCTTGCGCAGCGCATCGCGTCGAGTGTCGCCGAAAGTCTGGCCCTCGCGGGTTTAAAGCGTATAGCGAAGCAAATAAGAACGATCAAAGGACAGTAGCGTGACAAGCAACGTAATTCCGTTTAATCCTCTGGACAAAAAAAACCTTGGCGCTAGTGTCGCCGAGGCGCTGTTGACCAAGGAGGCGCATCCACTTGGAAACGTTCCGGT
The DNA here is from genome assembly GCA_003454835.1 of Achromobacter sp. Taxonomy (GTDB): domain Bacteria; phylum Pseudomonadota; class Gammaproteobacteria; order Burkholderiales; family Burkholderiaceae_B; genus Achromobacter. The sequence goes on from DMTA01000353.1 coordinate 20,812, forward strand.
TTTCGAGGGAGCTGGAATTTACGCCATCTACTACACCGGGGACTTTGAAGCATATAAACCGGTTGCACGGTTAAACGCGGAAGAAAAGTTTCTATGGCCGATTTACGTTGGGAAGGCGGTACCCGCAGGTGCAAGAATGGGAGCTTCCACGGAACCCACGGCCGGGAAAGTTCTACACAAGCGACTCCGCGAACATGCCGACAGCGTGAGAGCTGCTGAGAATCTTGATATCAAAGACTTCTTTTGCCGATTCTTGGTAGTGGACGACATCTGGATTCCTCTGGGAGAGTCTCTGATCATTGCTCGGTTCACACCGGTATGGAATTCCTTGATTGATGGATTCGGCAACCACAATCCTGGCAAGGGTCGGCATGCGGGCATGCGTCCCCGCTGGGACGTCCTGCATCCTGGTCGCGCGTGGGCATTGAACTTGTCGGATAGACCTGAGAATCAAGCACATATCCTGCAAGACGCTTCGACGTATCTGTCCTCGCCACCATCGTGTCTATCAGCCCAATTTATCGCAGCGGAAGGCGAGTAGTCTGGTTCCTTTACGCTGCTCGCGAGACGGGTAATTTCGCTCCGCGTGAATCAATTCGAGCCGCTAAAGGCGTATCCAAGAAGCTCCTTATTCGCGCGATGAGCGTGTCCATGTCACCAAGCTCGCACTCCCAGATGACGAGTACCGCCCATCCTTGCTCGACGAGCTTCGCCCAATTATCCTCATCGCGGGCTTTGTTGGATGCCAACTTATCGGTCCAAAATGCTTGGTTGGATTTAGGCATTCTGGCGAGCGCACAGTCGCAATGGCGATGCCAAAAGCAGCCGTTTATAAAGATGATCTTGCGACGACTGACAAATACCAAGTCGGGCTTCCCTGCGAGCTTTTTGTCATGCAACCGATAGCGATAGCCGGCCGCGTGTACAAGGCGCCGGACAATCATTTCAGGCTTGGTGTTCTTCCCCTTAATCAACGACATTCGCTGACTACGGGCCTCACGGCTTAGAGAATCCGTCATAACCTTACCTCCGACATGTCGCGCGCATCGCACGATGTCGTCGGGGCTAAGCTGGCCCCGTCGCCGTCACCATGACCTTGCACCTTTGTCTGTCTTGAGTAGGTTACGCTAACAGCTCGACTGTCCCAAATGCGTTACTCTCCCCTCCCCAAATCAGTCTGCAAGGAGTTCCCACATGGCACAAGCCTCCGCCCGTCACATCCTCGTTTCCACCGAAGCGAAGGCCAACGAACTCAAGACCGCCATCGAGAATGGCGCTGACTTCGCCCAGCTCGCCAAGGAAAACTCGAGCTGCCCGTCGAGCCGCGACGGTGGCAATCTGGGCACCTTCGGCCCGGGCCAGATGGTTAAGGAATTCGACACCGTCGTGTTCAGCGCCCCGGTTGGCGAAGTGCAAGGCCCGGTGAAGACCCAGTTCGGCTACCACCTGGTTGAAGTGACCAGCCGCAAGGACTAAGTCCTCGCAGCCAATTGGCTAAAAAAGCCGCCGCCAGGAGCGATCCTGGCGGCGGCTTTTTTTCGCCTGGCGCCAGTGCTCCCGCACGCTGCACCGCAGCACCGGATTCCCTATCAATTGATAATTTCTGTTCAGGTGACAGGACCTGAAGGCCTGCGACAGAATGGCCCAGACCCGGAGGAGACAGCCGGGGCCACAAGAATCCACAGCGCAAACAAACCGCGCCAGAGGCCCATGAAAAAGTCCAGGAAGGTCATCATCACCTGCGCCATCACCGGTTCGGTCCACACGCCGTCGATGTCGCCCCATCTGCCCGTCACCCCCGATCAGATCGCGCAGTCCGCGCTGGATGCCGCCGAGGCGGGCGCGGCCATCGTGCATCTGCACGCCCGTCAGCCGGACACCGGCCAGCCCACGCAGGATCCGGCGCTGTACGCGCAGTTTCTGCCGCGCATCAAGGAGGCGTCGGACGTCGTGGTCAACATCACGACGGGCGGTTCGCCGGTGTTGCCCATTGCCGAGCGCATGGCGCCGGCGCTGCAGTTCAAGCCCGAAGTCGCGTCGCTGAACATGGGGTCGATGAACTTCGGGATGTATGAATTGCTGGAGCGCTTCAAGGAGTTCAAACACGCGTGGGAACGTCCTTATCTGGAGGGCAGCAATGACCTGATCTTTCGCAACACGTTCAAGGACATCGAGCACATCCTCACGTCTTGCAGCGACAACGGCACGCGCTTCGAGATCGAGTGCTACGACATCGGCCACCTGTACACCGCCGCGCATTTCGTGGACCGCAAGCTGCTCAAGCCGCCGTTCCTGATCCAGTCGGTGTTCGGCATCCGCGGCGGCATCGGTACGCATCCCGAAGACGTGATGATGATGAAGCGCACCGCGGACCGGTTGTTTGGCGACGATTACATCTGGTCAGTGCTGGCCGCCGGGCGCAAGCAGACGCCGCTGGCAACGATGGCGGCCACGATGGGCGGGAACGTGCGCGTGGGTCTGGAGGATTCGTTGTGGGACGGTCCCGGTGAACTGGCACAGTCCAACGCAGACCAGGTGCGCCGCATCCGGCGCATTCTGGAAGATCTGTCCTTGCAGATCGCAACGCCTGACGATGCGCGCGAGACGCTGCAACTGAAGGGACGCGGCAACGTCGCGTTCTGAAAACACACATCCATCCAGTGGAGAGACGAGACATGAAAAAGACGTTGCACGCGACGGCCTTGGCCGCGCTGTTGGGCATGACGGGCGCGGCCCAGGCCGATGACGGGGTCATCCGAATCGGATTCATCACGGATATGTCGGGGCTGTCGGCCGACGCCGATGGACCGGGCGGCGCCGAGGCGATCAAGATGGCGATCGCGGACCTGGGCGGCACGGTGGCGGGCAAGAAAGTGGAGGTGCTGGTTGCAGACCATCAGAACCGGGCGGATATCGCATCGTCACGTGCCCGCGAATGGCTCGATCAGCGCGGCGTGAACATGTTGATCGCAGGCGCGAATTCTGCGGCGGCGCTGGCGATGGCGAAGGTGGCTGAGGAGAAGAAGACGCCGTTCTTCGTGGTGAGCGCGGGCGCATCGGAACTGACGAATTCGCAATGCACGCCCTACACGGTGCATTACGTCTACGACACGGTGTCGCTGGCGCGCGGTACGGCGCGCGCGATGATGAAGGAAGGCAACAAGGACTGGTTCTTTCTGACGGTGGACCACGCGTTTGGCCATGCGCTGGAGCGGGACGCATCGAAGGTGGTGCAGGACGACGGCGGCAACGCCAAGGGCCGGGTACGGCATCCGTTGAATACGGCCGATTTCTCATCGTTCATTCTGCAGGCGCAGGCCTCGGGCGCGCAGGTGCTCGGGCTGGCCAATTCCGCCAGCGACACCAGCAATGCAGTCAAGGCGGCCAACGAGTTCGGCCTCACGCCCAAGATGAAGATTGCCGGCCTGCTGGTGCTGATCACCGATGTGCATGCGCTGGGCCTGCAAGCGGCGCAGAACATGTACCTGACCACGGCGTGGTACTGGGATCAGGACGACGCATCGCGCAAATGGGCGTCGCGCTTCGAGTCCGTGATGAAGAAGAAGCCTTCCATGCTGCAAGCCGGCGACTATTCCGCGGCCACGACCTATCTGAAGGCGGTGGGAGCCACCAAGAGCACCGACGGCGACACCATCATGAAGTGGCTGAAGGACAATCCGGTGAATGACTTCTTCGTGAAGGATGGCAAGATTCGCGCGGACGGGCTGATGGTGCACGACATGTTCCTGATGCAGGTTAAGACGCCGGCGGAATCGAAGGCGCCGTGGGATTACTACAAGCTGGTGGCGCGCGTACCGGGCGATCAGGTTTACACGTCGCCCACGGAATCGACCTGCCGCTTGATGAAGCCCTGATGCCATGAACCAACCAAACACTCCTGTGAGCACGTCCGAAGTCATCACTGCTCTGCCCGTCGATCTGTCCGGAAAGCGGGTCATCGTCACGGCCGGCGCCTCGGGCATCGGCGCTGCGCTCGCCGACGCCTTTGCGGAACGCGGCGCACACGTGCATCTGTGCGATGTCGATGAACAGGCCCTGGCCGCCTGCCGTCACCCCTGGGCGCGCGCGGACGTCAGCAGCCGCGACGAGATCGACCGCTACATGCAGACCGCGCTGTCGCAGCTTGGCGGGCTTGACGTGCTGGTGAACAACGCCGGCATCGCAGGCCCCACGGCGGGGATCGCCGACATCACGGAAGCGGAGCTGGACGCGACGCTGGACATCAACCTGGCCTCGCAATTTCACACCGTGCGGCATGCGCTGCCCGCGCTGCGCGAGGCTGGCGGTGGCAGCATCATCAACATCAGTTCGGTGGCAGGCCGGATGGGCCTGCCCATGCGTACGCCGTATGCCGCCACCAAATGGGGCGTGGTGGGGCTCACACGTTCGCTGGCGATGGAGCTGGGGCCGCTGAACATCCGGGTCAATGCGCTGCTGCCGGGACTGGTCGCCGGACCGCGCATCGACCGCGTGATTGCAGCTCGGGCGAAGAATATGGGTTTGTCGGTGGAGGAACAGACCCGGCTGGAGCTGTCAGGCGTCAGCCTGCGGCAGTTCGTGCGTGCCGCAGACATCGCCAACATGGCGTTGTTTCTGGCCAGCCCTTTCGGGGCCATGGTCAGCGGACAGGCGATCAGCATCGACGGCGACCTGCAATCGCTGCCGTGGCAGCCGCCAACGCAATGAAGGCTTGAAGATCGCCGTTACAGCAGCGCGACCGTCTCCGCATAGACGCCCTGCCGCCGCGCCTGCGCCGTGGATCTCAGGGCATCCAGCAGCCGCGCGGTCAGTTCGTTGTTGCGCGATTCGGCGCGCGTGATGAGCAGGAAGTCGAACCATTGCCGCGAGGCGAGCGGCACCGCCACCAGGTCCGGAAACGACGCCACGATATCCGACGCGGACAACGCGTTGACCAAGCTGATGCCCTTGACCGCGCGCACCGTGCCCGGCAGCAGCGACATGTGCGCCTGCATGCCGGACCGCAGCAGCAGCGAGTCGGCGATGTCGCCCTGCGCCACGACGTAGTCGGACCACAACGGCTTGACGTAGGTGTCCGGCGGAATATCCAGGACCGTGATGGCGTCGCGTCCGGCCAGCGGGTGTTCGCGGTGGGCAATCGCCATGACGTCCGCACGAAGGAACGGCGTGAAGGTCAGCCGCGTGCTGTCGCGGCCGACGGCGCCCAGGCCGAAGTCGGCGCGCATCGTCTCCACCGCACTGATGACCTGCATCGAAGACTCCACGTCGATGGAGAACGGTCGCGTGCCGTTGATGTCCAGATAGCGGCGGACGGCGTCGGGCGCATAGCCCAACGCCAACGCGGGCGACGACGCAATGCGCAGGCCGCGCCCGCCGAATTGTTCGATGCTGTGCAAGGCCTCGTCGATGCGGACGAGCTCGTCCAGCACGAACTTGGCCTCGCTGTAGAGGTACTGCCCTGCCTCCGTGGGACGCAGGGTCTTGTGCGACCGGTCGAACAGCTGAACACCCGTCGCGCTTTCCAGGCGTGAGATCGCGTGGCTGATCGCCGGCTGCGTCAGGTGCATGGCCAGCGCCGCCTGCCGCGTCGAGCCGGTCATGACCACGGCGTAGAAGATGCGCAGGTCGTGGATGTTGAAGTTGCGCTTCATGCGGTGCGCGCCTAGCGTGGCTTGGGCGGCGTCTTAGGCGCGCTCATGCCGCCGAACGCAAACACCCCCATCTGCGCGCCGGTCGCGCGCGACAGATAGTTGTTCTTCAACGACTCCCGATCGCCAAACAGCGCGGCCGTATCGGCGCCCTTTGCCGCACGGTTCTTGTCGATATCGTTCTGGGCATCATGCATGCCTTCTTGCAGCGCGCGCCGCAACGCGGGGTTCAACGACGCCGAGTCGTAGGCCTCGCCCGGCCGCAAACCCAGACTGGCCATCCGCTCGCGCAGCATCGTCTCGGACTTGTGCGCGGGTGCGAACCGCAGCAGGAAGGCCAGTTCGTCGTAAAACTCGAGCGACGAATACATCTGCGCGCGCGGAACCGGCGCCATCCATTCCACCTGCACGGTCGCGGCGGGTGCAGCCCGGTTGCGGAACGCGGACAAAGTCTGGACCTTGAAGCGCGACTGGATACCCTTCGCGTTGTCATGATCGGCGGGATTGAAGCGCTGCGTGCGGGCCACCAGCGTGGCAAGTTCGGTTTCGGCACGAATCACCTTCGTGATGCCGGGCGGCGCCTTGCCTTTCCAGGACGGCCCCGCAACCAGAAATGCGCCGCCGCCCACCCCGCGCGAGCCCAGGTCGCCGATATGGTGCATGTACAGATCCATCACCTGCAACGAGGCGTCGCGCCGCTTTTCAACGCGGGGCACGGTGACCACGACGGGTTCGGCGCGCAGATCCAGGGCCGCGTACGAATACAGATAGGCGGGATCCAGCCCGGCCGCCGCGGCGGCTGCGGTCCCCATGGGATTGATGGTGTTCAACGGCCCTTTGTACTGCGCGCCGGTCTTGTCGATGCTGTAGGCGTACATGGCCTGGTAACTGGCGACCATAGGCGCGCCGTACAGGTACGATTCGCGGGCGATGCTGCGCGCCTGTTGCGCCGTGACGCCCTCGATGCCGACCCACTGCGAGCCGGACGCGGCGTCGGGGGACCTGAAGGTGCAGCCTGCCATGGCGCCCGCCAATGCGATGACGGCAACGAAGCCGATGAACGGACGGCAGGTGGCGCGGCGAAATGCGGTGCTAATCTGGCGGTGGCGCATTCAGGGCTCCGGCATGACGGAAGGCGCAGGCGCCCGGTGACGGCGGCGTGTGATGCGCCAGGCTCGAATTCCGGGGGATTCTGGCATATTTCCCCCGCATATCAAAGAATCGGCGCACCGTGCCGACGCACAGGAAAGACACAGCAGCATGGCAGCGCAAGACCCCAGCATGACCGGCCCGGACGGAGAGGCTTTCAATATTCGCGCGTCGTCGTACTTCGTGCTGCACGCCGAACACCCGTGCGCGGCCTGCGGCAAACTGACGCGCGTGGCGGCGCTGGCCGTGCCGCCCGGCCATGAAAGCACCGAGGGCGAACTGGAACTGGACGAGGACGATGCGGACAGCCCCGGCCTGGATCCGCAGGCGTTTCGTGACTGGCTGTTTGGGCCGGCGCAGTGGCAGACGATGCCCGGTCCGGCGCTGATCTCGTCGACCCGGGCGCTGGCCCCCGAGGTGGCGCAGTCCCTGCGCACGATCGCGCCGTGCTACCGCGAGAACCCGGCCCGGTCCGGCGAATGGTCCAATTTTTGCGAGCATTGCGACCAGCCGATCTGGGACGGCGCGCTGTACCCGACGCCGGGCCAGGCCTTCTGCCCGAAGGATGCCGCAGCCGCCGCGCAAGTGTCAGTGCAACGGATCGATGCGCCATTCGCCGCCTTTTTCGGCATGTGCTGGACGGACAGCTACCGCAACAAATGGCCCCTGTTCGCGCGCCTGGGATACGACTGCAGCGAAGCGGAATGACGCTGCCTCAGGCGCTTTGCAGCAGATCCTGAGGCACTTCCAACTGATGCGCCGGAATGGCGGTGATAGCGCTTTCGGTGGCGTTGGCATCCGTGGTCAGATGCTGAATCAGATCAACCGTCGTAGAGCGCCGCGTCAGCATCATGCAGGTCACTTCGTCGCCCGCCACGCGTGTGGCGTGCCAGCAGCCCGGCCGCATGCACACGCCCTGCCCTTGCGCCACATGAAAGGCCGCAAGCGTGGACAGGTCCGGCGAGCCGTCGGCGGCGCTTCGCGCCACGATCTGAATGATGCTGCCAGTCAATGGAACGATTGCCTGCTGCGTCAGCAGATGCTTTTCAAGGCTGGCGACCTCGATGGACTGGCTGCGGTAATTGACCCACAGCAGTTCAGCGTCACCGCCCGCGCCGGTGTTGAAAAGGTGTTCGTGCCAGAAGTCGGTAGCCGGGTTCGTGAACAGCGGGACGCCATTGCCGTCCGGCATGGGTTTGCCCAGCATCCACCCGTAGGCGTTGAAGGCATCAGGCGACAGATCGTGGATTTCAAGCTGCGTGTTGCTCGTCATGCGGGACCCTGTGATGGCTTAGCGCCGCGTTTGGGGAATTCGGCGTCGTAGTCGAAGTCCCCGCGCGCAATGGCCTCCAGGATGGCAACGCGCCGGTCTGCGGCACGCTTGAGGTTGGCGGCGGTGGGCTTGACACGGATACGCTCGACACAATGCCGGCCGTCAAAGAAGAAACCGATCTCGATGGACGATTCGGACGCGGGGCGCACCCCTTCGAATCCCTTGTTCATCGCGTGCTCTCCCTGTTGCCGATGGCAGACATGATAAACGCAACGATGTGACAGGCCGCGCGCTGACATACACTGCCCTGATCCCCACCCTGAGGACGCGCAACATGGCTATCGACTTGACGTCGCACTATGTGTACCTGGATGCCGCCGGCGCCGCCGCCACCGTGACGGGCGGCGACGAATTCTGGTCCCAATCCCCGGTAGACCTTGAAAAATACGGGCGCGGCTGGCTGGTGTCCGAGTACGAGTTCGCGGCGGACTGGCCGCAATGGGAGATGCACCCGGGCGCCGACGAGATCGTGCGCCTGATGGCCGGCGCGGCCGAGCTGCATCTGGAATGGCCCACCGGCATTCAGGTCGTAAAGATGCTGGCCGGCGATGCCTACGTGATTCCCAAAGGCGCATGGCACACGGTCAAGGTCATGGAGCCCTGCCGGATGCTGCACGTCACCATGGGCGCGGGCACGCAGCACCGGCTGGCATAGCCGCGCGACTGCTGGCTATCCGGCCGCGCCTGCCGGACGCACGCGCTGGATCTCGCTGTCGTCGATCGGCCAGTGCAAGGCGGCCGACAGCACGCCCAGCGCCATCGCGCCCATCCAGATCAGGTCATAGGAACGCGTGGCCTCGAACACCACGCCGCCCAGCCACACGCCCAGGAACGAGCCGACCTGATGGCCGAAGAACACGAAGCCAAATAGCGTCGTGATGTAGCGCACGCCGAACACCTGCGAGATGAGGCCGTTGGTAAGCGGCACCGTGCCCAGCCACACAAACCCCATCACGGCCGCGAACGCGTAGACCGACCACGTGGATAGCGGCACGAGCACGAAGAGCGCGATGGCCGCGGTCCGCACCAGATAGATGCCCGCGAGCAGATACTTGCGCCGATGATGCGCGCCCAGGATGCCGCAGACATACGTGCCCATGATGTTGGTCAGCGCAATGATGGCCAGCGCCGCCACCGCGTCCGACGCGCGCAGGCCCTTGTCCATCAGGTAGGCGGGCAAGTGCGTGCCGATGAACGCAAGCTGGAATCCGCACGCCAGGAATCCCATATTCAGCAGCCAGAAACCGGGGCGCGTGAACGCCTCGCGGATGGCGTCCGTCAGCGACAGGTTTGCATCGGGCGCGGCCGCATCGCGCAGGCGGTTCGCGGGCTCGCGCAGCGGAAACGCCAGCG
>DMTA01000289.1:0-4814 GCA_003454835.1 Achromobacter sp.
TGGCCCACGAGATCGTGGACATGGCCCACGCCGCCGACGCGCTGTGCATGCTGGGCGCGTTCACGCCGACCGAGGTCCTGGCCGCGCGCCGCGCCGGCGTGGACGTGGTGAAGGTGTTCCCGGCGGACACCGGCGGCCCCAAGCACCTGGCCGCGCTGAAGTCGGTGTTCCCCGACACGATCTTCTGCCCCACGGGTGGCATTACGCAGGAAAACATGGGTACGTATTTCGCGGCCGGCGCCGGCCTGGTCGGCATCGGCAGCAATCTTTATGACAAGGCCGCCTTCGCATCGCGCGACACCGCCGCGCTGGTGGCGCAGATCACCCGGACCCGCGAGGCCGCTCATGGCTGACTTCGACATCGTGGCGCTGGGCGAGCCGCTGGTCGAGCTGAACCAGACGCACGAAGGCCAGCGGCAATACCTGCAGGGATTCGGCGGCGACACCTCCAACGCGGTGATCGCGGCGGCCCGCCAGGGCGCGCGCTGCGCGTATCTGACCCGGGTCGGCAACGACGCCTTCGGCAAGGAATTCCTGGACCTGTGGCAGACCGAGGGCGTCGACACCTCCGGCGTAGAGGTCGACGACGACGCGCACACAGGCCTGTATTTCGTGCAGCACGGACCGGACGGCCATGCCTTCAGCTATCTGCGCCGCGGCTCGGCCGCCAGCTTGATGACGACCGCCAGCCTGGACGCGGGCCTGATCGAACGCGCGCGTTTCCTGCACGTGTCGGGCATCAGCATGGCCATCAGCACGACCGCCTGCGACACGGTCTTCGCCGCCATCGAGCGCGCGCATGCCGCGGGCGCGCAGGTCAGCCTGGATTCCAATCTGCGGTTGCGGCTGTGGCCCGTGGACCGCGCCCGCGCCATCCTGCGCGAGGCCATGCGCGCGGCGGACGTGTTCCTGCCTAGCATGGACGACATGCAGCACCTGACCGGCAACGACGACCCGGAGCGCACGCTGGACTGGATCCGCGACGGCGGCGCGCCGGGCGTGGTGGTGCTGAAGCTGGGCAAGGACGGCTCCATCATCGACGACGGCCGCACGCGCACGGCGATGCCGGCGCTGCGCGTTCAGGCCGTGGACGCGACCGGCGCGGGCGACTGCTTTGCGGGCAGCCTGCTGGCGCGCCGTTGCCAGGGCGATTCCTGGGAAGACGCGGTGCGTTATGCCAATGCGGCGGCGGCGTTGTCGACGTTGGGCTACGGCGCGGTCGATCCGCTGCCGCGCGCCGAGCAGGTGTGGGAACGGTTGAAGGAAACGTTGGGCTGATTCGCGTGCGGCGCGGCGAATCCCCGGTCCCGCACACGGACACGGGGCTTCGGCCGCTCATTTGTCCCTGATTGTTTCGAGGCGCCGGCAAGCACCGGAATAGCCTCACAGACCGCCCCGAAACCGGCCCGTTGGCGTCCAATTCCGATTTCAGGCTAAAATGCCAAGTTATCCGAATTTTTTCCGCCAGTCCGGTTTCCGGTTGTGCGGGCCACTTTCCGCAAATTCAACAGGAGAATCAACATGGCTGAACGCAAACGCGTGCGTCGTAACACCCTGGAACGTCGTTGCCTGGGCAAGGCTTTCAAGCGCTTGTTCGTCAAGTCGCCCAAGGGTGTGTTCAAGATGCTGGAAAAGATCAAGCGCGTCTAAATGACGTGTGCGGCCGGCAGGTCTTCGGACCTTCCTGGCCTGATCGATAAAAAACCGCAAGGCGCGAGCCCTGCGGTTTTTTTTTGTCTGCCTTATTTGCCTGCAGTGCCGGCGCGCAATGCGTCAGGCCTGCGGGGCCCCAAGCTTGGGCCGGATGAAATCCATGAATGCGCGGGTCTTGGCCGGCTGGATGCTCGACGGGTACACCACATAGATCGAGATCGGATCGACCGACCAGCCCGGTAGCACGCGCCGCAGCGAGTTGCGCTGGATGATCGGCTCCAGAGCCAGGCAATGCGGCATGCGCGTGATGGCAAGGTCCAGGCCGGCCAGCGTGCCCGCGATGCTCATGTTGTTGGCGGCCAGGTGACCGTGGACGGCAACGCGCTGCGAGATCGCGCCGTTGTTCAGCGTCCAGTACGAATGCTGCTCGTCGATGGTCGTGCGCAGGCACTGGTGCTGGGCGAGGTCGGCGGGTGTCTGCGGGGTGCCATGGCGTTCGATATAGCGGTCGGATGCGTACAGGTGCGTTTCCAGCGAGACCAGCTCATGCACCACGGCGCCCTCGATGGCGCGATGGGGCGTGCCGTTGCCGTTGCCATTGCCGTTGTCGGCGGAGGCGCCCGGATAGTCGGCTTCGCGGCCGAAACGCAGCACGATGTCGAACGGCGTGCCCTGCGCGTCCGAGGCCGTCATCATGCTCAGGTCGAACTCGCACTCCACCTCGGGATAGCGGTCGGTGAAATCGCTGATGGTCTCGGGCAGCAGCCAGATGGCCAGGCTGTACGGCATGGAGACGCGCAGATTGCCCGTCGGACCGCCCGACAGCGACAGCAATTGCTCGTGTGCCAGCCGGGCCTCGTCGATAAGGCCCTGGCAACGACGCATGTAGGCCGCGCCCGCTTCGGTCAGATCCAGCCGGCGCGTGTTGCGGTTGATGAGCCGCAGCCCGATCGCGCGCTCCAGCTCGTTGATCCGGCGCGACAGCGTCGACGTCGGCATGTCCAGCGCGCGCGCCGCCTGACTGAAGCTCTTGCGCTTGGCAACCTCCACGAACAAGGCGATGTCATTGAGCTGGACGGTCGAGGCTTCCATAGGCGTTCCGAATTGGGCCGCCCGAGTTTACGCCACGATGCCGCGCGGACTGCGCCCCACGCCGCGCTCGACATCAAAAAAAAACGCACGGTTTGTCAGATTTGATTGCAAATTCCAAAGCCGTGGAATCGGTTCCCCGAGGCATATCCCCTACACTTCAGGCGAAATCATAAGAACCAAGACCGCAGCGGTTTCTGGAAGATCGCAAGGGGCACAGCAGGCATGACCGATACACCGATGTTTTTCACCGTTCTGACGCCGACCTACAACCGGGCAGGAACCCTGCACCGCGTCTACGAATCGCTCTGCCAGCAGACTTTCCGGGATTTTGAATGGGTGGTGGTGGACGATGGCTCCACCGACAACACGCACGAGTCCATCCTGCATTGGCAATCGCTGGCGGATTTTCCGATCCGTTATGTCTGGCAGAACAACCAGCACAAGAAGACCGCCTTCAATCGTGGCGTGCGCGAGGCGCGCGGCCAGATGATCGTGGGCCTGGACAGCGACGACGAAATGCCGCCTGACGCGCTGGCCATTTTCCATGAGGCCTGGAACGCGATCCCGCCCGCGCGCCGCGACTCGTATTTCGCCATCACCGGCCTGTGCGCGCGGCCCGACGGCACCATCGTGGGCGACCGTTATCCGCAGGACGTTTTCGACAGCACCGCCGTCGACGTGTATTTCCGCTATCGCATCAAGGGCGAGAAATTCGGCTGTATGCGCACTGACATCCTGCGCAAATATCCGTTTCCCGAGGACGTGGCGGGCTTCGTGCCCGAAAGTCTGGTGTGGTGGGCGGTCGCGCGCGCCGGTTATCTGAGCCGCTTCATCAACCGCGTTGTGCGCACTTATCACGACACGCCAGGCGGCCTGAGCCAGGGCGCGGTGTCGGTGGCGAACAACGCCCAGGGCCTGTACCTGCTGGCTTGGGACATGCTGCAGCATCACCTGGAATTCTTCCGCTACCGCCCGCGCGAATTCATGATGGCGGCGGCGCGCTACACACGTTTTCGCCTGCACCTGAAGCATTCGGGCGTGCCGACGGCCGTGCAGGCCTACCGGCTGACCCATCCGGTCGCGACGTTTCTCGTGGCCGTCATGTACCCGCTGGGGTATGCGCTGTACCGCCGCGATCGGCGTCGCGGCGTGGCCTGACCCAGCCGGCCGACCCGGCAGCCTGCGTCACGCAGGCGCGCCGTGCCCCAGTCCCAGATAGACCTCCACGACACGCGGATCCTTCGCCACTTCGGCCGCCGGACCTTCCAGCGTGACCGTCCCGGTTTCCAGCACGTAGGCGTAATCGGCCACTTGCAGCGCGGCGCGCGCGTTCTGTTCGATCAACAGAATGGACACGCCCATCTCGCGCAGCCGCGCGACGATGCGGAACACTTCGCGCACGATGCGCGGCGCCAGCCCCAGGCTGGGTTCGTCCAGCATCAAGAGGCGGGGCTTGGCCATCAGCGCGCGGCCCACGGCCAGCATCTGGCGTTCGCCGCCGGACAGCGTGCCGGCCAATTGCGCGCGCCGTTCCTGCAGCCGGGGGAACAGTTCAAAGACCTCGGCCAGCGTCTGATCCTGGTCGCGCAGGCCGCGGCGGTAGCGGTCGAAGGCGCCCAGCATGAGGTTGTCCTCGACCGTCATTTCCGCGAAGAGCTCGCGCTTTTCCGGCACCAGATTCATGCCCGCGGCAACCATTTCCTCGATCTCGGCGTGTGCCTGCTCCTTGCCGCCGAAGACGATGCCGCCCTGCGACGGCAGCACGCCCATGATGGCCGACAGCAGCGTGGTCTTGCCCGCGCCGTTGGGGCCGATGACGGTCACGATCTGGCCTTCGCCCACGTCCAGGCTGACGCCCGAGACGGCCTCGACTTTGTCGTAGGCCACGCGCAGGTCGCGCACTTGCAGCAGTTTCGCGCTCATTCTTCCACTCCGCCCAGATACGCCTCTAGCACCGCGGGATTCTGCTGGATCTCGGCCGGCAGGCCTTCCGCGATCTTTTCGCCGAAATCCATGACCACCACGCGATCCACCAGGCCCATCACGAAATCCATGTCGTGTTCGACCAG